>JAUWTE010000353.1 GCA_030609765.1 Acidobacteriota bacterium | reverse complement strand
CCCGGTGCGAAGTAGACAAAGAAGGGCTTGTTGGGCGTCAGGGCCTTCTGGTACTTGATCCAGGCGACGGCCTGGTCGGTCATGTCGGTCAGGAAGTGGTAGTCCGGATCCTCCGGCAGCTCCACAGGGTGTGTGCCGTCATAGATGTAGGGCGCCCACTGGTTGGTCTCGCCGCCGAGGAATCCGTAGAACTTGTCGAAGCCCCGGAACGTCGGCCAGCGGGCGAGGGGGCCTGAAACGCTCGCCTCCCAGGCGGCGAGCTCGTGCCACTTGCCAAAGGCGGCGGTACTGTAGCCGTTGAGGCGCAGCATCTCGGCAACCGGGGCGACGTCGTTCGGGATCTGGCCGGTGTTGCCGGGGAAAGCCGTTCCGGTCTCGATGATGCCGCCCATGTTGGCGACATGGTGGTTGCGCCCGCTCTTGATCGCCGCGCGGGTCGGCGAGCAGACGGAGGTAGTGTGGAAGTTGTTGTAGAAGACCCCCTCGTCGGCGAGCCGGTCGAAGGTCGGGGTGGGGACGGGGCCGCCGAAGAAGTCGGTGCCCGCGAAGCCGAGGTCGTCGACCAGGACGAGAACCACATTCGGGGCGCCCTCCGGCGCATTCACCACGAAGCGCGGCGGCGGTGTCGCGTTGCGCACGTCGAGCTCGGTGTAGTGCGGACGCATCGGCTCGGGGATCGGCAATACCAGGCGGTTGAGCTGCGCCTCGGCTGATTGCTGTGGTGCCGCGGGCGGCTGGGATGCCACCATCCCGGCGAGAACGAAGACCAGGGCGGCAGCAACGAGCCCCCGCCCAAGCAGTGAGACGGTGAAGTTGGTTCTCATTGATTTCTCCGGCAGTGGATCAGACCTTTGATCCGGGTAGCACATCGTCTTCATAACAGCGTGAAAAACTTATTTGTCTCGTCTGTTGTTCGCGAAGCAGATCGGCTGGTTGCCATTTCCCCCACAACTCGCTTCAGGCTGCTCCCTCCCGCAGATCCTGCAGGTAGGCCATGCCGCTGCGGCCGGATAGATCCCCGACCATCACGTCCGGCACCTCGCAGCACATATCCATCGCCACGAGCACAAGTCGGAATTCGTCGGACTGCACGTGCCGCTGAAACGCAGTCATGGAGTCCCAGGTTTCGTGGTACCGGACCCTGTTTTCGTCGGCTTCATCGCGCGCAAGCCTGCAACTCAGACACCCCGGCTGCGCCTCGGTGCGTCCCACTGTGGAAAGAAGCAGCTGCGCCGCGCTCTCCACATCTGAGGGCGAGAAGTGCATATCGATCAAGCACGTCACCAAGGCGAAGGGATTGCTCGTGTCCATACCGCTCTTGCTGAGCAACAATCATGCCGAGTGTTGCACAGGCACAAAGAGCACTCGCGGGACCGAGTAACCCATTGCGAACAAATCAGTTACGGGAACAATCGGCGAGACGGGCGGAGGTGTCAACTGGAGGCCGCCGTGACGATATATCGCGAGTGTGACGAAATGTCGCCAAACTCCCGGACGAAGCCAACGTTGCAATCAAGGCTTGGGGCGCGCTAGTCCCAGCTTCTTCATTCGGGAATGCAGTGTGGTGGGCGCGAGTCCAAGGATTTCGGCCGCGCCTCCCTTGCCGCTGATCCGCCAATGAACGCGCTCCAGCACGTCGCAGATGTGCCTCCGCTCGACGTCCGCCAAAGTGGAGGCCGCAGAGGAGAGACTCCCCTCCGCATCTGGAATCACGACACTCAACGAACGGCCTTCGCTCACGATCATCGCCCGCTCGATGATGTTTCGCAGCTCTCTCACATTGCCTGGCCAGGAGTGCTTCTTCAGCCGCTCCATGGTCGGCTTGGGGATGGTGTCGATCGACCGGCCCATCTTCTTGTTGAACTCCTCCACGATCTTCCAGACGAGCAGAGGAATGTCGCCAGCCCGCGCACTGAGGGGCGGCACCTCGATCGGGAAGACATTCAAGCGATGAAACAAATCTTCCCTAAAGTCGCCTTGCCGCATCATCGCTGCCAGATCGTGATTCGTTGCGGCAACCACACGGACATCCGTGCTGAAAGTGCGAATGCCGCCCAGCCGTTCGAAGCGGCCGTCTTGCAGGACGCGGAGCAGCTTCGCCTGTAGATCGAGAGGAAGGTCCCCGATCTCGTCAAGGAAGATCGTCGAACCGTTCGCGATCTCGAACCGGCCGGCCTGGCGGCTCATCGCCCCGGTATAGGCACCCTTCTCTCGGCCGAACAGCTCGCTTTCGATCAGCGGCGCGGGCAACGCCGCGCAGTTCACCTTGACCATGAGCTTGTTTCCGCGCGGACTCAGATCGTGGATCGTCTGGGCGAGAAGTTCCTTGCCCGTGCCGGTGTCGCCGGTGATCAACACGGCGGAATCAGTCGGCGCAACCTGCCTGGCCATCGCGAGCATCTTCTGAACGGGCGCGCTCTCGCCGATGATCGTCGCGTGGTTGGCGCTGGTCCGAATCCGCTCGCGCAGGTAGTCATTTTCGCGCTGCAACTGGTCGCGCAGGCGCTGGACCTCGTCGAGCGCTTGTCGCAGATTCTCTTCGGTGTGCTTGCGCTCGGTGATGTCGGCAGTCATCCCCGTGAGCCTAGCGGGTTCGCTCGGGTCGCTCGCAGTTACACGTCCGCGGGATTGCATCCAGCGGACCTGGCCATCCGCACGCACAATGCGGTACTCGACGATCGTTGACTCTCGCGACTGCAGGGCTTGCTCCGTGATGTCACGAACGATTTGCCGGTCCTCAGGATGCACGAGGTCGATGAAGCGCTCCATGTCCAGGCTGTCGCCCGGCGGCAGACCAAGCAACTCGAAGATCTTTGGCCCCACCCAGAAGCGACCGGCTTGCGCATCCAACATCCAGGCACCCGCGCCAGCGGCCTCCGTGGCAAGGCTCAGCCGTGCCTCGCTATCCCGCAGGGCCCGCTCGAAAAGCATGCGGTTGATCGCGTATGCGATGACCTGTGCGACAAGCTCGACTCGCCTGACCAGCGGCTCTGCCCACTCGCGTTCAGCCTGCATATCCGCGAAGGAGATTACGCCGAAGGGCGGGTCGTCTCCCGTAGCCAGCGGAATGGTCAACACAGCCTTGATGCCATAGTGGCGCCAGCCTGCTAGGTCAACGGCGGCATCCGGCGGAGCGTTCTCAGTGGAAGACAGGGCGACCACCTCGCGTGCCATCGCCATTCGAAGGGCCCAGGGCCAGTGCTCGGATGCTTCCATTCGTGGGGGAATCGGCGGTCCACCCGGGGGCCGGTGGATGTGCGTCAGGATGAATGTGGAGGGATGATCAGTATCCCGCTGCCAAAGCGCAGACAGATGCAGCCCCAGGCGCTCGCAGACAAGCTTCTGAGCGTTTTCAATCTCGGCATTCAGCCGTTCAGCCGACACTCTGACGAATCGCGCCGAGAGCGAGGCCAGCATCGATTCGAACTGTAGTTGCTCCTCGCACGCCCAACTTTCAGGCGTGTCCTTCCCTCCGGACGCATCTTGTCTCGCCTGGGGGCCTGAGTCTTCTTGTGGCTCCGTTCCTGCCTGCTTGGTCATGCGCTTCACGCCACTCATGATTCTCGACCCTACACATACGAGAAACTACATCGGAACGTGCAGGCATGCCAGATGAGTCGAGGGTCCTGTAGTCCTCTTGCCGTGCCCTGTTTCGTGCAGAGCACATCCGATGAGGGCCTCGCGAAGCAGGCGCAGAATCCGATCGCCAACAAGATCAGCCGATCGGCGCACTGGGCTATCGGCCGGCGGCCATGGCTACGTCGTATCGATGTAACGGTGATTGCAGTGGTCGTGCCCCTGCATCAGCGTTTTGTCCCGCTCCATGATGAAGTCGGGATTGAAGGCCGTGGGCCAGTAGTAATCCATGTTGCACATGGCGGCATGCCCGATCTCCCCGTCGAGTCCTGCCTCACGGAAGGCGGTGGCCCACACGCACTCGGTGACGCGCAGCTCGAAGACCTTTTCCGAATCCTCCACGATCTCGTGGGTCAGAGCCCCCGCGTACCTAGGCGGCCTGAAGGTGGCCACGTAGGTCCGAAAGTCTCCGTCGGGTGAATTCCTTCGTTGGTTCTCTCCGGCCCGCCTCCCGGTGTTGGCCGAGTTCGCGTTCAAGAGCCGCAGGAGCTCCGGCTCGTCCAACTCCGTCTGGAGCGTCCGGATGAAGTCGAAGAGCTTGCTGTTCTCGAGCAGGACGATTTGCTTCCGGGACAGCTTCGCATCTCTTTGAACGTCGAACTTGTGGGGCTCCTGCTCCGTCGCCTCCTGGGCAATTGCGGCCACTCCCGAAAGCTCGGACAATCCGAGGCACGCCAGTCCGCACGCGGGCATCGTCAGGATGAGAAGCTGCCTGCGATCTAGGGTGTTGCTCTTTCCGTCTTCCATCTCTTCCTCCTATCTCTGGACTCTGCAAATCCCGACTAAGAGATCTGCAAAT
>JAUWTE010000081.1 GCA_030609765.1 Acidobacteriota bacterium | reverse complement strand
CTCTCCGGTGGCCGACGGCACTCCCTCAATGCTCGCTACCGGCCCATCTGCTGTGCTCCCTACCGGGCCGCCTTCGTCGCTCGCCCGCGGCGGATGCGCCGCCGCAATGGCAAGCGCGAATCGCGCCGAAATCATGAACAGAGAGCGCGCATAGGCGGCCACGTCGAGCGCCGAGATTTCGGTGACCCATGGTTCTCCACGGCACCAGCCCCGCACATTCTCTGAGCCCACCTCGTTCAGATAGTTGTTGTATCCCGCAGCGTAGCCTTCGAAGAACGAGCGGACCTGTTCAGGATGAGAGGCAAGGTCCTCGGCCGCCCGTCCGCCGAGATCCAGCGCCGCGAGTCCCAGATCGGAGAGCATGAGCTCGTTGTCAGGGCCGGCGCCGAAGTACTCGGCGCGCTGGCTGCGCACACGAACCACCTGATCAGCCAGCGAGCACAGATGATCTTCGGCGAAGGCATAGCCCTCTCCGAACCCTACGCTGCCCCAGTCGGCTGCGACGATGTGAGGAATGCCGTAGCTGGTTCGCGAGATGGTGGCCTCATACTCGACCGGTCCCGCCTGGCCACAAGCACCGAGCAAGATCGTGCTGGGGGCAATGAAGAAAAGGACGGCCAGGGTGCGGATTCTCGACATCACGAAGTTCTCCTGTTCTGGTCAAGTGCGCTAATGCTCAGGCGCCGCGCTGGTGTTTACGAGCCAGCAACTCCGAGGGCCTGGTCCAGATCGGCGATCAGGTCCTCGGTGTCCTCGATTCCCACAGAGTAGCGAATCAAGCTCTCGGGGATCCCCATCGCCGCGCGCTCCTCGGCGGTGCACTCGACATGGCTGGTCGTGGCCGGTGGCCCGGCGATGGTTTCCACGGCCCCCAGATTCGCCGCCGCATGAGCGTAGCGCAATCGCGGCAAGAACTGTCGCACCGCGTCGAGGCTGTTCTCCTTCAGCATGAAGCTCAGCACGCCGCCGAAGCCACGCATTTGCCGGCGGGCGATCTCGTGTCCCTCGTGCGACTCGAGGCCAGGGTAGAAGACCTGACCGACGGCGTCGTGTGCGTCCAGAAATCTGGCGATCTCGAGGGCGCTCTCGTTCTGCTGGCGGATCCTCAGATGCAGGGTCTTCATGCCACGCAGAAGCAGATAGGCAGCCATCGGGTGCAGCGTGGCCCCGTTGATCTCGCGGAAATGGAAGATCCTCTCGACAAGCTCCTTGCTGCCGCAAATGACTCCGCCGAGCGCGTCGGCATGGCCACCGAGGAACTTGGTGGCGCTGTGCAGCACAAGGTCGGCTCCGAGCTCGAGCGGGTTCTGGTTGATCGGCGTGGCGAAGGTGTTATCGACGATGACGGTTGCGCCCGCATCGTGCCCGGCACGGGCCAGGCGCTCCAGGTCGACGACCTTCACGGTGGGGTTCGTCGGGCTCTCTAGATACAGAACGTCGCAGCCCTTGGCCACCTCCGCTTCGATCGCCTCGTGGTCGGTCGTGTCACAGAGCACCGCGTCAATCTGGAAGCGGGGCAAGAACTCCAGGAAGATGACGCTCGTCCCGCCGTAGGTGTCCTTCAGCGAGACGACCCGACTGCCGGGAGAAAGCAAGGTGAACAGGGCATTGCTGATAATGCCCATTCCGGTCGCGGCGCTGGTGGCTGCCTCCGCACCCTCGAGCTTGCATACCTTCTCCTCGAACGCCTGCACCGTGGGGTTGGTGTTACGCCCGTAGATGTGTCCGGGCTTCTCGCCCAACGCCACCTGCAACCATTCATCGAGGTCCTGGTAGCCGAAGGAGACGCTGTGGAACACGGGCACCTGAGTGGCGCCGTGCGCTTGCACCTCTTCCTCGCCGCCCCATACCGAGAGGGTACCCAGGTTGGGCTTCCGCGGGTCGCTCATCGTTCGTTCATCCCTTCAGTTCAGTCCGGTAGGTTTGCAGCTCAATCCAGCAGCCTGGCCATGCAAGTGATCTCCACCCGGCTGTCACCGAACAAGCGGGGCGACTCCGTGGTGGTTCGCGCCGGGTAGTGACCTTCTTCGAAGAACTCCCGGTATGTTGCGTCCATGGCGTCGAAGTCATCGAGGCTCGCCAGGTGTACGTCGCTGCGGACCACCCGGTTCAGGTCGAGGCCGATCTCTTCCAGCATGCTCCGTATCGCATTCAAGATCGCGCGCGTTTCCTCCGCGACATCTCCGAGGACCGCCTCGCCCTCTGGGAAATCAGCCGCTACGATGCCGGCGAAGTGAGCATAGGTGTCGTCGATGACGACCTGGCTGAACGGTGCCGAAGAGTGTGGGATAGCCTTCGGTTGCAGATGACGGATCATCGAGCTCTCCCTACGTCTGTAGACCTAGAAATGATAAGCGGTGCCAAATGATAAGCGGTGCCAATGGACACTTGGAGCCAGCTTGCCCCTCTCCCCTCACCAAAGGCCCGGCGATCGATTGAGAATCCCTTTCGACACTGTTCTAGCGCAGCAGGCCCATCGACTCCAGGGGCGGGTCGTGTAGAATCCGGTTTTCGAGGATCTTCCATGAGCGAAAAAGAAATTCCTGAGACGCAGGCGGGATCTGTCCGAGGTGCGGAGCGGCTCCCATTCCTCGACTCTCTCGAGGAGTCAGTCGTCGTACTGCTCGATGGCGGTGTCGGCACGGAGCTATATAACCGCGGCTTCTATCTGAACGAGTGCTACGACGCGCTCAACCTGATGGCCGCGAAGGGGGTCACTGAGATCCACCAGGCATACGCACGGGCTGGAGCGCGAGTGATCACCACGAACACCTTCGGAGCCAACCGCAACAAACTCAGCAAGCACGGTTTCGAGGAAGAGTTGCACCAGATCAATGTCGTGGGAGCGAGCCTGGCGCGACAAGCAGCCGGCGAGGGTCTGCACGTCGCCGGCAGTATCGGCCCCCTCGGTTTGCGGGTCGAGCCCTTCGGCCCGACCTCCGAGAGAGAGGCCCGCGAGATGTTCGCCGAACAGATGCGGGGCTTGCTGGAGGGTGGCGTCGATTTGTTCGTGATTGAAACGATCAGCGACCTGGTGGAAATGCGCGAGGCGATTCGTGCCGCACAGGAAGTAGCGCCCGGCCTTCCAGTGCTTGCCAGCATGACCGTCGGTGACGACGGCCGATCGCTCTACGGTACGACCGCGGAGGTGTTCGCCTCACGGCTCGATGAGTGGGGCGCGGACATCATCGGCGTGAACTGCTCGGTCGGCCCGCGCCCGATGCTCGAGACCCTCGAGCGCATGCTGTCCGTCACCGAGAAGCCGATCTCGGTGCAGCCGAATGCCGGGGCCCCGCGCCTGCACGACGGACGGCAAATCTACCTCGCTAGCGCCGAATACATGGCCGAGTATGCCAAACGCTTCGTACAGACGGGGGCCCGATTGGTCGGCGGCTGCTGTGGCACCACGCCTGAGTACGTCCGAGCCATGCGGGATGCCATCCGTATGCAGGTGCCCGGCACCCGCGCCTTCGAGTTCGTGGATCATTTGCCCGAGATCGTCTCCGGCACCGAGCGCATCGAGGAGGTGCCGCAGCGAGACAAGTCCTCTCTCGCCCAGCGCATCATCGACAAGCGCTTTCCTGTGAGTGTCGAGCTGGTGTCGCCGCGAGGCTGGTTGCCCGACAGGGTCTTGGCCTCAGCTAAGACCTTGCACGAGGCAGGCGTGGACTGCATCAACGTTCCCGACGGCCCGCGGGCGAGCTGCCGGATGTCGAACCAGGCCATCTGCTTGCTGCTCCGCCATCAAATCGGCATCGAGGTGTTGCCGCACTACTGCTGCCGCGATCGCAATCTGCTCGGCATGATGTCAGACATCCTCGGACTCGCCGCGCTGGGGTTGCACAACATCCTGCTGATCACCGGAGACCCGCCCAAGATGGGTGACTACCCCGACGCGACGGCCGTCTTCGACATCGATTCCATCGGTCTCACCAATCTGGTCAAGCGCTTCAACCAAGGTTCGGACCTGGGCGGCAACCCCATTACCCCGCCCACCCAGTTTCTAATTGGCGTGGGCTGTAACCCCGGCGCAATCGATCTCGAAAAGGAGCTCGCCCGCTTTCGCTGGAAGGTGAAGGCGGGGGCGGAGTTCGCCATCACCCAACCGGTCTTCGATCCCGAGAAGCTGTTCAAGTGGCTGGAGCTGACCAAGGATTTCCAGATCCCGATCATGGCCGGAATCTGGCCACTGCAGTCGCTGCGCAACGCCGAGTTCATGAACAGTGAGGTACCGGGCGCCAACGTGCCCGACCCGGTGCTGAAACGGATGGCGGCGGCGCAGGAGAAGGGCAAGGAATTCGCCCGCGCCGAGGGCGTCGAGATCGCTCGTGAGGCGGTGCGTGGTGTGCACGATGCCGTCGTCGGGATTCAGGTGTCGGCCCCGTTCGGCCGCATCGACAGCGCTTTCGACGTGCTCGACGTGCTCGACGACCTGCCGATCGACCGGGTCGTTCCTATCACCCGGCCCTAGCCGCTAGCTCCCGGGCCGGATCAGCAGGCCGGTTGTCGAAACCCTGACTTCGAAGGTCGCCGGCTCGTCGACCGCTATGAATGTCGCCGAGCCATACTCGGTGTCCAGCAGAGGTGCGAGCAGAGAGTAGCTTTGCCGCAAGCTGAACATGTCGAGCGGCTTCGCCTGTTTCAGCGAGTACAGTGAGCGCTCACTCACGCGCTCCTGCTCGAGGTCGATGTAGCGGCCCCCGATGCGGTCCAGCTCATACGCCGTGTGCAATCCGAGAACGTTCACGATCGGCTTCCACTTCAAGATGTGGGCGTCGACGTAGATCTGATCTCCTGCCACGAGAAATGTCTGGCTGCGGCCGTCGACGAAGGTCACCGTGGCCTCGAACTGCTGCGCCCCGGTGGGCCGCGTCTCGATGATCGCCGCTGTCTCCTCGAGAGTGAGGGCACGATATCCCTGTGTGGAGACCGAGATCGTGAGAAAGAGTGCGCCGAGCGTCAAAAACAGCAATCCGAGCACGAAGCTGAAGGCCGTGCCGACGAGCCGCCGCCGACGCAGAGCGATCACGCCCCCGATGAAACAGACCAGGGCCAATGCCGCTCCAAGCAGTGACAGCCAGCCAAGCAAGTCCACCGTCGCGCTCCTCCCGCTTGCAGGTTCCTCGCGAACATCATAGTTGGGCCCATGCAGGGGCGTATAGCTGCTTCACACCTTGCGGAGGGCGGCCGCCACCGGCATGCGTGCGGCGTGAATCGCCGGGACCAGGCCGCCGATGAGCCCGATGAACGCGGCAAGGATCGCGCCCTGAACCAGAAGGGCGGGAGTAACGTGAAATGTGAACGCGACCTGGCTGAAGCTCTGGAAGTTGATGGTGGCGGCGCGGAAACCGTCGAAAACGAGATAGGCGGCTGCTCCGCCTATGAGGCCGCCGATAACCGCCAACACCACGGATTCGATCAGGACAGACACCACGACGGGGCTCGCCTTGAAGCCCAGCGCCCGCAGCGTGGCGATTTCACGCGTTCTCGAGGAAACGGCTGTATACATAGTGTTGAACGCTCCGATAATGGCGCCAACTCCCATCAAGACCGCGATCAGGGTGCCGAGCCCGGTGATGATGGCGGTCACCATGGTCGACTGCTCGGAGTAGTAGTCGGTTTGGCGAGTGGCAGTGACATTGACCCGAGGATCGGTTGAGAGCTCATCGCTAAACTCGGAGAAGCTGTCCACCGATTCCAGTTTGGCGTACACGGCTTGGAAGGAGTCGCCGCGGCGGTAGGAGGACTGCAGCAGCCTGGCATCGGTCCAGATCTCCGATTCAGAGATACCGCCGCCGTCCTCGAATATGCCGACGATCGCCCACTGCTCTCCGGCCACTTCGAGGCTGCCACCGAGATCCAACCCGGCGAACTCGCGCGCCGCGCCGACGCCGACAATGACCTCGTTACGTCCCCACGCGAAGCTTCTGCCCTCGACAACCTGCAGGCCATCGCGGACCTCGAAGGCCGGTTCTTCAACCCCGCGCAGCGGCACGTTTGCACTCGTGTTGGTGGAGCGCTTGGGCAGGTCGATGATGACGAACAACTCCGGTGACGCAACCTGTCCCAGTGAGCTGCGGGCCACACCGTCCGTCTCCGCGATAATGCGGGTTTCCTCGCGGGCGAGCCCGCTCATCATCTCGCTGGTGGCGCCACTGCGCATCACGATGGCCGTGTCCTCCCGGCCGCTCGCCGTCATCGCGTGCCGAAACCCCTGGGCGATCGACAGGACCGCAACAAACACCAAGACGACCCCCGCAATGCCGAAGATCGCCGCGGCCGCGGACCCCTTGCGCTGCATCATGGAGCGCAGGTTAAAGAGCGTGATCGACGTAACTTGTGAGAGCCACCTCATCGTTCAGTTCCTTCGCAGCGCATCAGCTAGTCTCTTCTCAGCGCGTCAGCGACACGCAGGCGACTGGCCTGCAGCGCGGGCAGAATGCCGGCCACCAATCCAAGTCCGATGGCCATGGTCGCCCCGATGGCGAGTGCACCTTTCGGGAAATAGAAAATCGGCAGGGCACCGCCGGTGGGATCGCCGAGAGAAATCAGATACCAGCCGAGCGCGAGGCCGATGCCGCCTCCCAGGATTGCCAGCAAGCAGGATTCGGCCAACACCATGCCCAGCACCTGGCCGTCCGTGAAGCCGATCGCCTTCAGCACCCCGATCTCGTTGAGACGTTCGCGCACCGCCTGAGCCATAGTGTTGCCGGCGACCAGCAAGATCGTGAAGAACACAGCGCTCAGAACTCCCACCATGATGGCGCCGATGTTGCCGACCTGCTTGGCGAACCCCTGCACAAAGGCCATCTCGGTCTCGGCGCTGGTTTCTGCCGGGGAGTTGGCGAACTCGACATCGATCGCATCGGCGACCTGGACGGCGAGATCAGGATCGTCGACCCGCACGAGGTACCAGCCGATTTGGCCCCCGCCCATCTGTCGCGCCTCGTCGAAGTAATCGTAGCGGAAGAGAAACTGTGTAGTGTCGGTGGCCTGCTCGGCGCCGTCGTAGATGCCAACGAGATCGAATTCCCACGTCTGCTCGCCGCCTTGCCGAAGCCAAATCGTTGCCTGGATGGGGATACGGTCGCCCACCTCCCATCCGTATTTCTCGGCGGTGGCGCGACCGGCAATCGCCCCCGTCCGCGTGCTGAGCCATGCTTCCATCTGCTCCTCGGGCAGAATGAACTCCGGGTACATGGCCATGTACTCCTCGGGCTTGACCGGCAGCTGGGCGAAGAAATTGGTGGGTTTCTGGTATACGCCACCGAAATAGGTGGCGTGGGTTGCGTCGGCCACCCCGTCGATCTCCTCTATCCGGGCCTCGTAGCTCTCCGGCAGGAGCTGGATGATCGATACCTTGTGCCGCACCACGAGGCGGTCGGCGCCGGCCACACTCACGCCCATGTCGAAGGCGGTCTTGATGGCGACCATGTAGCCGAACAGCACGAAGGCGATCAGGATCGACAGCAAGGTAAGCGTCGTCCGGACCTTCTTGCGCTTCAAATTGCTCCAGATCAGGTGCAGGTACTTCATTCCGGCACCTCGGACGTCAGCCGGCCCTCCTCGAGGTAGAGCACACGATCGGCCCGCGCGGCGGCATGCGGGTCGTGCGTTACCATGACAACCGTCTTGCCGTGCTCCTTGGAAAGAGCCTCCAGCAGGTCGAGGATCTCGTCACCCGACTTGCGGTCCAGGTCGCCCGTTGGCTCATCGCACAGCAATAACGTTGGGTCGGTGGCGATGGCCCGCGCAATTCCGACTCTTTGCTGCTCACCGCCCGAGAGCGTTCCCGGGTAGTGCTTGGCGCGCTGAGTGAGGCCAACGACCGACAACGCCGTTTCCACCTGTTTCTTGCGCTCCGATTTGGAAAGAGGCGTGAGAAGGAGCGGGAGCTCGACGTTGCGCGCCGCGCTCAACACGGGAAGAAGGTTGTAGAACTGAAAAACGAGGCCCACGTGGCGGGCCCGCCAGGACGCCAACTTGCGACCCGACATATTGTCGATGCGCTTGCCACCCACCTCGATAGTCCTGGCATTTGGTCGATCGAGGCCGCCGATCAAGTTCAGCAGCGTCGACTTTCCTGATCCCGAGGGCCCCATCAGACAGAGGAACTCTCCGCTGGGGATCTCGAGGTCGAGCTTCGAGAGAACCTCGATCTTCTCGGCACCGCGTCGGAAACTCCTATCGACCCCGGTGGCACGAACCAGCACTCCATTGTTCTCGCTCATCGTGTTTCTTCGCTCCTCAACTCGACTGCCCAATTGACTCTCGTGTGAATCTCCTGCCGAATCAGGCCCCGCAGCGCTTCACCGGTTGACCACTCGCACCAAATCGCCATCCGCCAGATCGGCCGGTCCCTCGACCACAACCCTCTCGCCCGCCGCCAATCCGGACAAGATCACCACGTCTTGATCGACCGGATCGCCCAAGGTGACCTCGCGTTGCTCGACCGCGTCGTCTTGCACCACGAATACGATGTCCCGGCTGCCGTCCTTACGTACGGCCGCAGGTGGTACGACGACCCCGGGCCGGGGCGAGCCGGCTTGCCCCTCATCCGTCAGCGCCTCACCCGGCTGCACAGCGGATTCGCGGAACGCCACCTTGACACCCATGTCGGGCAGGATCCGGGGATCGAGCTCCTCGAAGCCGATGCGCACTCTGACGGTCGCCCGCTGGCGATCCGCGGTCGGCACGATGGCAATCACATGGGCCGGAATCTGCCAATCCGAGTAGGCGTCGAGGGTGGCCTCGACCGCCTGCCCCGCCCTCACCCGGTTGATGTAACTCTCGTTGACGTCGACCTCGATCTCGAGCGAGGACATGTCGACGACCGTGGCGATGCCCGTGCGGGTGAATGCGCCGCCAGCCGACAGCGGAGAGATCATCTCGCCGGGCTGGGCATTTTTTGAAACGACGACGCCGGCAAAAGGCGCCCGGATGGTGCGGTCCTCGATTTCCTGGTGCCACACAGCGACACGCTGCGCCGCCACCTCGATCTGGGTCCGCTGCTGCTCGATGTGGGCCACCAGGGAGTCGAAGGCGGCCTGTGCGCGATCGAGCTGCGCCTGGCTCAACACCTGGCGATCAACAAGCTCCTTGACGCGATTGAGATCCACCTCGGCCTCGTTGCGCCGCACCTCGGTTTCGTTGAGTGCGCCCCGCGCCGCTCTCAGCTCGGCCTCGGCCAGGCCGAGGCTCACTCGAGCGTTGGAATCGTCCAGGCGCGCCATGACCTGACCCTCTTCGACCTCCATGCCCTCCTCGATCAACACATCGAGGATGCGGCCCGTTACCTTCGAGGAGATCGTTGCCTGCCGCCGGGCGGTGACGTATCCGGAGGCATTCAGCACCGTGGCCTCCTGCCCGATCTGCACCTCGCGGGCCACGGCCGTCGTTACCTCGGGTGTGCGAGGTCGAAGAAGCCAGAACCAGGCTACGGTGGCCACCGCTCCAACTAGGAGCACGCCGACGAGAATCGACGGCCAGACTCGGCGCCGGTCTTCCTCACTGCGGTCGATCTGCAGGCTCGCGAGCTGATCGTTTCCGGGCATAAGTCTATGGGGTTGTTGTTTTGCGAGTTCAGAATCGGATCTCGAGAGTTGGCGAATTGTACCCCCTCAGTGCGGACACCCGCCCCGGGAGTCTCCCAAATGGTTAAAAAAGCGAACGAGCGGTCCCAGGGGCCGGTGATCGGCAGTGCAGCTCCGACAGCTTGCGGGTTCCAGGCAGCCTGCTCT
>JAUWTE010000185.1 GCA_030609765.1 Acidobacteriota bacterium | reverse complement strand
GGCGGTTCTGGAGGGTGTCGGGGGGCCCGCGTCCGAGCAACGCCCTCAGCCTTTGCCGGCGGCACGAGTGGTCCCGGCAGATGGTCAGTTGACCTGGCTGCTCGACGAGGATGCGGCCGGCGATCTCAGACCCATCACACTTTCACCTCGGCCTGCTGGGGTCTGACGAGGATCTTCGAGGCGGCGCGGAAGCCCAGGTTGACGGGCTCCCCGGCGTTCGTGGCCAGCAACACGGTATCGGCCTGCTCGTCTCGAGCCGTGACACTTATCCGGCTGCCGGGAACCAGACCAAAGCGATCGATGAGGCGGAGGAAATCCTTGGCCTGGTCGGTCACCCGAACGATCCTGACCGGCACATTCAGCGGGCAGTCGAGGAGGGTTGGATCATCCGTGGGCTCGAGCTCGCCGCTCACGCTGGGAATCGGATCACCGTGAGGATCGGCCTCGGGCCGGCCAAGCATCACGTCGATACGCTCAATGAGCCGGTCCGACACCGCGTGTTCCATCAGCTCCGCCTCGGCGTGAACCTCGCTCCAGTCCATCCCCATTACCTGTACGAGGAAGAGCTCGATCAAACGGTGTCGGCGCAAGACGTGCGCCGCGAGCTTTTCACCAGCAGGCTTCAGGCGAACACCGCTGTAGGGCTCGTACTCGACCAGGCCCGACTCGGCCAGAGTCTTCACCATCGCGGTTGCAGTTCCGGGGGCCACGCCGAGAGCGGTGGCGATCTGGCCCGTGGAGATGAGTTGATCGCCCGAGCTCTGCTGAGCCAGGAAGATGCACTTCAGATAGTCTTCAACCGTGCTCGTCGGCATGACCTGAGCTCGCGGGTGGTGTTCGTCGTCATGGGGCACCGTAGGCCGCCTGGGTGTGCAGGAGCAATCATCATTCTAACCCGCAGCCGCCATCTTGACCCCGCCAGCCGACCGGAGGGGTCAGTCGCCGCGATCGTTGACGTCGAGTAACTGGAGGAGGGGCGAGTAGCCGGTGGCGGCAAGGTCGCGCCGGAGGCCCTCGGGCAGTGGGCCCTCCTCAGCTGTCCTCATGGCCGCGAGGGAACAGGCGGCAACCCACGGATCACCGGGATTGAGCAGCTCACGCAGAGCATCGTCGAGGTTGAGGGGAGCGAGGCCGAGCTCGGCCGCGGCCATTCTGCCGCGCGCTCTGAAGTCGTCCTCCTCGAGCAGGTGCACCAGCGGAAGTCGCATCGAACCCTCGACAGTGCTATCGACCAACTCCAGGGCGTTGGCACGCGCCCGCTGGTTGCCGCTCAGCAACCCCTGGTAGGCAAAAAAGATCGTCTGGATCGGGTGACGCAGTGCAAGGGCGCGAAAAAGCCGCTCGAGGGCTTCCTCGAGCCGCTCACGCACCACCATCGCCACGAACGCTTTGGTACTGCCGATGCCCGGTTCTCCCAGGGCGGAAGCGATTCGGTTAAGGACCAGGAAATCCGTCCATTCGATGCGCAGCACCTCTTTGAGGCCGTCCTCCCCGAGGTCGAGCTCCTGGCCGCGGCGACGCAAGTAATTGAGGCCCCGTAGGGCTGCCCAGCGAACCGCTGGATCATCCACCGAGACGCCGGCAAGCAGCCCCGCCGCGGCGGGCGCCCCTTCGATTCTGCTGAGCGCCCGCGCCGACAGTTGCCGGAGCGCGCGCGAGTTCCGTGGGTCGGCGAGGATGCCGGTCAACGGGCCCACGGCCGCCGCCCCAATGGCGCGCAGAGCCTGTAGTGCTGGTGTTCGCAGTGCTCGTCGCAGGCCGGCGCCGCAAACAGGTCTCACCATCGTCCAGCCATCCGGTCGCGCTGCTGCAGCGAGCGCGGCCCGGGCGACCTCGATATCTTCGTCTTCAAAGAGGCGGGCGAGGACGACCTCCAGCCCCGGCGACGGTGCCTGCACGCGGATGGCGTCGGCGATCGACCTCCGCACCTCCGACCTGTCATCTCCAGTGGCGAGAGAGACCGCCTGATCGAGAATCCTGACGCCACGTTGCTGCTGTTCCGGGTCAGGCTGCTCGAGCAGACAAACGGCAGCGGCGATGGCGAGCAGCGGATCTTCACCCATGAGATGAGATTCGATCTGATTCTCCGCGCTCGCGTCTCCAGCCGCGCAGGCGTCTGCCAGGGCCTCCGCAGTCATACTGCGGTCGGGCTGATCCAGGATCTCCATGGCCTCCGCGAGAGCGCTGCGGTCACCGGCCTCCGTGAGCAGGTGAAGAGCCTGTCTTTTCGTCCTGGGATCCGAGGAGGTCTTCACGAGCTGCCGCAAATCGTCGATGAACTCGCTGGGGTCGGTGCGGGCGGCCAATTCGAGCGCGGCGTGAATCGTATCCTCGTCACCGCCCGACAATCCCTCATGGATGGCATCGCGAGCGTCGGCATCGATGCTCGCTTGCTTCAGGAAACTGACGTCTACGTCCCGTACGGTGAGCAGGTGTTGGAGACAATCCGCGTAGCGCTTGCGCGCGCTCCGTGCCAGAACCAGCCATGCCGCGGTCAGAGCGAGCGTCACGAAGCCGAGGGTGATCAGCGGATCTTGGGCGACCTTCACGACAATCAGGATCAGAACGCCACCGATGCCGTTGGCCGCACGCGTGGCGATGAGATCGATGCGGGGCTTCAGCCGCTGGCGAAGCGCTGAAGGCAGCGGCAGGAAGAGCAACTCACGGGCTGATTGGTTGATGGAGTAGCGCAGCGAGTCATCGGTGCCCCGCGCCAGTGCCGCCGACCAAAGGCCGGGATGCAGGAGGATTCCGACCGCACCCAGGGCAAGTGCTGCGGGGAGGATCATCAATGCCGTCCCGATCCCGAACACTCGCAGCACGAAGCTCGTCGCGAACAGTTGGATTGCCAGGGTGACGAGATTCAGCAAGGTGAAGAAGCGACCGAAGAACGAAGTGCGAGCGTCGAGGTCGCTGATCTCCATCTCGGCTGCCTTGTTGAACTGCCAGTCGACGATTGTGTGGACGACTACCGTGACCACCAGCAACGCGATGATCAGCGTGATCAGAGGTCGCTGCCCGCGTTCACCCCGCTCGAATTTGAGTCGTTCACTCGTGCGATCCGCGGCGCTCCGCGGCAGTCGGGCTTCTCCACTCCCGGCAGAGATCGTGGCGTCGTGCCCCTTGCCGTTGCCATGCAGGTCCACCAAATAGCGCCCAGAAGCATCTCGTGGACTGTTGATAGTGATCAGCTGCAGCACCACCAAGGCAGTCAGAAGAGGGACGACAGCCGCGAGCAGGAGGGCATGAGTGCCCAGCGGCTGCGCCAGCCAACCCGCCAGGGCGCTTCCCGCAATGCTGCCGAGGATGCCTCCTGCGCCCAACGGCGCAAACAGCCGCCTGGCCTTGCGCGGGTCGAGGAGCTCGTTGGCGAGCAACCAGAACTGCGACGGTAACAGCACCGCGTACAGTTTCACCCAGATGTAGAAGAGCACGAGGATCCAGCTGCCAGCCCGGGGCAGTAGCCACCAGAACACCAAGAGGTTGATGATCAGGAAGACGAGAGTGCCGCGGAACAACGACACCAGCCTCGTGCGCGGGGCCAGGCGCACGTAGAGGATCATTACCACCCAGGTTGCCAGGGCGGTACCGATGTAGGCGTACGGGAGTCTGTCGGCCCCGAGACCTTCGAGGAAGAGGGCGTTGCGCGCGGGCTTGATCAGGTACTGGGTGGCGACCAGCAAAAAGAAATAGCCTGCCAGCGAGATCGTGATACCGATCTCTGAGCGTCGAACGCTCAGGCCCAACATCGACTCAGCTCAGGCATTCTCATGAAACCCGGTGGCCGCCCGATCAGGAGGCATAGCGACTGACGCCCCGGAAAGCCTTGCGCACCTCGAGCGCCAGATAGCGGATGACCCCGCGCGCCAAAGACGGATGCTGTTCCAGAAGATAGTGGAAGTCGTCGGCTGCGATGCGCAGCAGATCACACGAATCCTCGGCCACCGCGGTGAACGCACGAGGGCGCCGGTCGAGGACCGCCAGGGCGCCCACCTCCTCGCCCGGGCCAGCCCCGTGCACTTCGCTCTTATCCCTCGATGCTCGGATCTGGCCACTCACCACCAGGAAGAATGACTCGGCTGGTTCGCCCTGCCGGAAGAGGATCGTCTCTTCCTCGTAGCGTCGTTCAGTAGCCAGTGTCGCGAGGTCGGCGAGGACCTCGGTCGGCACCCCCGAAAACAGGGGGACGCCGCGCAGCAGACGGGCTTTATCGACGATGGTCAGTTTCATCCGCCGGAGCATAGCGCGTACAGCGCACGGGCCCAACCTAAAGCAGACTCATTACACTTTCACCACGGTCTGCCAGGCGGCGGGCGACGGCTGGGTCGTTTACCGGTAGACTCGCTATTCTCCACGTTCGCTGTTGCCCGCGAAGCCGGGTCGCGGCAGGAGAATAACGAAGAGGATCGGAATAAGGATAAGGATAAGGATAAGGATGAGCAAGGATCGTAGCCCTAAGGAGCAGGCCATTTGGTTGAGTGAGCAGCCTTCCCACCGGCTCGCCTTCGAGGATATCGAGTACCTCGCCCGGGACGAGCTGCGGCCGGCTCGACTGGAGCTGGAGCTACTAAAGGCCGAGATGCTGCAACAAGAGCAGGGTGTGTGTTCCACGATCGTCGTTTTCGGCAGTGCCCGAGTACCCTCGCCGGAGGACGCCGACGAGTTTCTCAGGCAGGCGCGAGAGAATGCCGACGCGGACCCAGAGTCCGAGTTCGCTCAGATCAAGCTGCGCAGAGCTCGCCGACGGGTGGAGCTGGTTCACTACTACGAAGAGGCCAGGCGCTTTGCCCGGCTGGTGTCCGAGCGAACCCAGAAGGACGGCCAGCTCGAATGTGTGATCACGACGGGTGGCGGGCCGGGGATCATGGAAGCCGCCAATCGGGGAGCCCATGATGTAGGCGCCAAGTCGATTGGCTACAACATCGAGATTCCTCACGAGCAGACGCCGAATCCCTACATCTACCCGGAGCTTTGCTTTAATTTCCATTACTTCGCAATCCGCAAGATGCACTTCCTGATGCGAGCCAAGGCGTTGGTCATCTTCCCCGGCGGATTCGGCACCATGGACGAGCTCTTCGACGCGCTCACACTGATCCAAACGGAGAAGATGCCGCGGATGCCCGTGGTGCTTTTCAGCCCCGAGTATTGGCATCGCGTGATGAACTTGGACGGGATGGTCGAGGAGGGAACTATCTCGCCGGAGGATCTCGAGCTTCTGACCTACGTCAACACCGCAGAAGAGGCCTGGCAGGTCATCAAGGACTTCTACCCCGACCTGCAGTCGTGAGCATCGACGGCTGGAAGGAGCACTTTGCTCTGGGCGAGACGATCTACCTGAACGGAGCCAACCATGGCCCGTTGCCCTCGGTGGCAATCGAGGCCGCCGAGGAGGCGCTGGGCTGGAAGCGGGATCCCTCGCTGATCGATGACAGCGTCTATTTCACGCTGCCTGACCGCGTTCGCGCCGCGGCCGCGCCGTTCTTCGGGGTCGATGCCGAAGAGATCGCCGTGGTCACTGGCGCTTCAACGGGCATCAACCTCGTTGTGGCAGGCTTGGACTGGCGCCCGGGAGACCATGTGATCATCCCAGCGGATGAGTTCCCCGCCAACTACCTACCCTGGTTCTCCTTGCGGCCGAGAGGTGTCGAGGTCACGGTCCTTGCCGGTGATCGTGGTGTGCGCGTGGACGACATCGAGGCGGCAATGCGCGACCGCACTCGAGTCGTGGCACTCGGGCACGTGAACTTCGCCACCGGATATCGAATCGACATCGATGCTGTCGGTGAGCTCTGTGCCGAGCGCGGCGTGGTGTTCGTAATCGATGCCTCGCAATCATTCTGTGCCGTGCCCCTGAATGCCCGTCGCTGTGCGGCAACGGTGGTGAGCACGGCCGGCTACAAGTGGATGTGCTCGCCCTACGGCACCGGACTTTTCTACGTGCATCCGGATTGGCTGGAGCGGCTACCCGTGCCCAACGTCAATTGGGAGTCGGTTTCCGGAGCCGATGATTTCAATAACCTCACCAAGCTCGAGCTCACCTACCGGCCGGGGGCGGCCCGGCACGACGCACCGGAGACTGCCTCCTTCATGAACTGCATGGCGATGGCGGCCTCATTGGAGCTCCTCGGCTCGATCGGTGCAAAGTCGATCTTCGAGCACAGCACCGCTCTTCTCGACCGCCTGATTGAGGGGCTTCCGCCTGGCTTCGAGTCCAGGAGCGATCTCGCCCCGGCCCATCGCTCGACGATCCTGCGGGTTGTCGGAAGGGACCCAGGTGCGACGGCGGCCGCCTACCAGCGCTGCTTGTCGGCCGGCATCTCGGTGAGCCTGCGCGAGAACGGGATTCGTGTTGCGCCGGGGGTGTGGAACTCCAGCGACGATATCGACCGCCTCCTCGAAGTTCTCGGTGGGGGGTAGTCCCCTCGACGGACAGTTCGCGCGGCTAGGGGCTCAGGCCTTCGAGGTGGTGGACGCGGGCCGGGGGCAGATTCAGCAGGACGACGCGCGAGCCCTTGGCGTGCCGCTGGATCCAGTCGTTCTTCACCGCCT
>JAUWTE010000264.1 GCA_030609765.1 Acidobacteriota bacterium | reverse complement strand
GTCGGGGCCGACACCTACCCGCTGGTCTCCCTTGGAGACGGCGAGTTGATCGCGGAGGGCATCATCATCCGTGGCAGAGGTGTTCAGGATATCGCCCTGCTGTGGGAGGGCACCGTACTCGGCGAAGCATCGAGCCGTGCCGTGCCCGGCTGGCTCTCGATCGTCCCGCCTCTCCTGGCCATCGTAGTAGCCCTGATCTTCAGAAACGTGATCCCGGCGCTCTTTCTCGGTATCTGGGTCGGAACCTGGACGATCGCGGGATTGTCGCTCTCCGGCCTCTGGCGCGGACTGCTCCACACTTTCCAGGTCTACGTCCTCGGTGCTCTCTCTGATCCCGACCGCGCCGCCATCATCCTTTTCTCCCTGATGATCGGCGGCATGGTGGGAATCATCTCCAAGAACGGCGGCATGCAGGGGGTTGTCAACCTCATCATTCCCTGGGCCAGCTCGCCGAAAAGGGGCCAGGTCGCAACCGGTGCGCTGGGGCTCATCATCTTCTTCGACGACTACGCCAACACGCTGGTCGTCGGCAATACGATGCGCAAGGTCACCGACAGGCTGCGCATCTCGCGAGAAAAGCTTGCCTACATCGTCGACTCGACGGCAGCTCCGGTGACCTGCGTGGCGTTCGTCACCACCTGGATTGGCTACGAGGTCGGGCTGATTGGCATCGCCGTGGATCAGATCGAGGGCTTCAATGAGGCGGCCTACTCGGTCTTCTTGAGCTCCATTCCGTACAACTTCTACCCGTTGCTAGCGATGTTTTTCGTCTTCGTCGTCGCTCTTTCCCAGCGCGACTTCGGCCCCATGTACAAGGCCGAGGTGAGGGCGAGGACGAAGGGACAGGTACTGTCGCCGGATGCGGACGTGGATGAGGCCGCGGTGAGCGGCAAGGAGCTGCGACCCAGACAAGACAAGCCCCACCGTGCCTTGAACGGAGCGATTCCCGTGCTGGTGCTGATCTTCGCGGTGCTGGGCGGGCTTTATGTCACCGGCGAGGGTGAATCTCTGCGCGACATCATCGGTAGCGCCAACTCGTACAAGGCGCTGATGTGGGCCTCGCTGCTCGGTGCCCTCAGCGCCGCTCTGCTATCCATCGGCCAGCGCATCCTCACGTTGCACGAGACGGTCGAGGCCTGGTACGCGGGCCTGAAATCGATGCTGTTCGCCATGATCATCCTGGTGCTCGCCTGGTCGCTGTCGTCGGTAACCGAGGTGCTGCACACTGCCGATTTCCTGGTTTCGATCCTCGGTGAGGCACTGCACCCCGGGGTCGTGCCAACCCTGGTTTTCGTGCTGTCAGCGGCGACGGCTTTCGCCACCGGCTCCTCCTGGGGGACGATGGGCATCCTCATGCCGCTCGTCCTGCCGCTCACCTGGGCTGTCTTGCTGGCGAACGGGATGGCCGATCCGAGCCATTACCACATCATCTACTCGACGGTGGCCAGCATTCTTGCCGGGGCGGTGTGGGGTGATCATTGCTCGCCGATCTCCGATACGACGATTCTGTCTTCGATGGCCAGCGGCTGCGACCACATCGATCATGTGCGTACGCAGCTTCCCTATGCTGTGACGGTTGGCGCGACCGGAGTATTGCTGGGCACGCTGCCGACCGGCTTCGGCCTTCCCTGGTGGGTGGCCCTGCCTCTGGGTGCGGTAGTCCTGGTCTTGTTGCACCGCTACTTGGGGAAGAGGGTCGTGTACGAAGAGATCGACGGCGAGGAGACGCCCGCGGCGCCGGCGGGCGCATAGCAAGAACGTCCGCAGAAGTGGCGGGCGAGATGACTGCATACCCTGTTGGTGAATGAGTCGACCGGTAGCTCCCCGGGGAAAGGTGCAAATGATTATCTCGCCTCATGTCCGCAGCAGGAATCGCACGCGCCGCATCGCTATCACCCTGTCGCTCTCCCTCCTCATGGGGATCGTTGCTGCGGCCGCTGCTGCCTCGAAAGCTACGGCAGGGCAGGGCAACTACCCGGGTGTCGAGTGGAGCGGGGTGGAGTCGCCGGAGGCTCTCGGGTACTCGTCCGAGCGCCTGGCGGCAGCCGAGGAGTACGCCGGGACAATCGACACCGTGGCCGCGATGATCGTCGTCGACGGTCGCGTGCTGTATGAGTGGGGTGAGACAGGCAGGAAGTTCAACGTCCATTCGATTCGCAAGAGCCTGCTGAGCGCGCTGTACGGCATCCACGTGGCAGAGGGCGACATCGACGTAGACCTCACGATGAGGCAGCTCGGCGTCAACGACAATGAGCCCTCGCTGTCGGAGCTCGAGATGACCGCGACGATCCAGGATCTCCTCGAGGCGCGATCGGGGATCTATCATCCGGCTCTCTACGAGAGCGCCTCGATGGCAGCGGCGCGTCCGCCGCGCCACAGCCATGCGCCCGGTACTTTCTGGTACTACAACAACTGGGACTTCAACACGCTCGGGACCATCTTCAGGAACCTCACGAAGACCGACGTCTATCGCGAGCTCAAGCGTCGAATCGGAGACCCCATCGGCATGCAGGACTTCGATCCCGACACCGACGGTCGCTACTTCACCGGTTCGGACTCGGTATACCCCGCTTACCCGTTTCGCCTGACAGCTCGTGATATGGCGCGCCTCGGCCTGCTCTATCTGCGCCAAGGGGTGTGGGCCGGGCGGCAAGTGGTGCCGCGCCAGTGGGTCGAAGACACGGTGACATCCCACTCCGACGCAGGTAGCTCAGGAGGGTATGGCTACATGTGGTGGGTGGCTGTCGACGGCAGGCACCTGCCGAATGTCGACCTGGAGGACGGCGCCTATTCGGCACGGGGAGCGGGCGGACACTACATTCTCGTATTGCCCTCACACGACATGGTGATCGTCCACCGGGTGAACACCGATGCTCCTGGCAAATCCGTGTCGAGCGGGGAGTTCGGCACCCTGGTGCGGATGATCCTCGACGCCAGGCAGTAGCTGGCAGGCCGTGATGGGGTCGCTCACGGCAAGGACGGCGCTCAGCCGATATCGAGCACCACTTTCAGTGTGCCCGGTCGCTGCGCCTGTTCGAATGCTGCCAGCGCATCGGTCAACGGAAAGCGTGCATCGATCATGCCATCGACCCCCACCTCGTGCCCCTCGAGCATCCGCAACGCCGGCGCAAACGGCCCGCAGCGTGATCCGATCAGAGTGATCTCGTCTACCACGACCGAGGAGGCGTCCAGGGTGAGGGCACCGGCGTAGGTGCTCTTCATCACCAGCGTGCCACGTGGGCGCAAGGCTCGCCGGGCCATCTCGAATCCGCTGGGGTTACCTGTGCATTCGACCGCGATGTCGAAGCCACCGCCGGACTCGAAAACACTGCTCGTAATAGAGTCACCGCCGACAACGAGCTCGGCTCCCGACTCGCTGGACGCTCCCGCCCTGGGCAGTGTCCGCTGGGTGGGTATCGCCAATTTCGCCAGGCGCTCGAGCTTGCGTTCGTGCCTGCCGACAACGAGCAACTCCCCGGCAATCGGGGCCAGAGTCTGGGCGATGAGCTGGCCGAGCTTGCCGTCGCCTACGACCAGCACCTTGTCGTTCTCCGTTACCTCGATTTGCTCCTGGATCTCGAGCGCCGCTGCCAGAGGTTCTGTGAAGACGGCCTCGTCGTTTGTGACGTTGTCGGGGACGATGTGGAGGTTGGCGGCCGGCAGCGTCAGATACTCGGCGAAGGCTCCCTTCCGGTTGACGATGCCGAGAACTGTGCGGTTCTCGCAGTGCGTCGGTCGACCGTGCTGGCATGCGGGGCAGTCTCCGCAGACAGCATTGATCTCTCCCACCACTCGTTGACCCTCCAGATCAGGAGGTCCGGTCGTGACAACGCCGACGAACTCGTGTCCCAGAACTCCCTTGTACGGGTAGTACCCGCGCGTCAACTCTAGATCGGTGCTGCAAATGCCGGCCCGCAGCACCTGTATCAGCGCCTCGCCACGGGCTGCCTCCGGGATGGGCAGGCTGTCTCGTAAGCGGAGCCGGCAGTCCTCCAGCCAGAGGGCACGCATCTTCTCCATTTCACTCCTCCAGTCGGACCTCACTGTACGCCGATTATCGACGCCGCGTCGATCGTTCACCCGCTCCACGCGAGGCTGTTAGGATGGCTCGCATGCGCTACCTGGTGTCGGTCGTGTTCGCGACGCTGTTGACGGGATCGGCGCTTGCCGTGCCGCAAGCACTCGACAAACAGATCGAGGCCCGCGTGGCTGCGACGCCACCGACCATCGACGGCGTGATCGGTGAGCAGGAATGGACCGGCGCCGCCATTGCCGATCAGTTCATCCAGTATCAGCCGCAGCTCGGTGAGCTCTCTCAGCACCGGACCGAGGCGCTGGTGCTTCATGACGAGGGGCATCTATACGTCGCCTTCCTTGCCTGGGATGACGAGGAGCCTACTGCGCAGCTGATGAGGCGTGACTCCGACCTTGGAAGCGACGACGCCGTCGTCATTATCCTCGACAGCCACCACGACCGGCAATCGGCCTACTTATTCGCCACCAACCTGCTCGGTACCCAAGCCGATGGGCGGATTGCCAACGACGGGAGGACCGTCGATCTGAACTGGGACGGGGCCTGGCGATCTGCCGCCAGCCGCACCGACTTCGGCTGGACCGTCGAGATCTCGATTCCCCTCACCTCGATCAAGTACAGCGCCGGCGAGGAGGTGAGCTGGGGCATCAACTTCGGGCGCACCCGCCGACGCACACTCGAGCTGGCGTACTGGAGCGGCCCGCTGGACAACCAATATCGCGTCTCGCAGGCCGGCACTCTCGTCGGGCTGACGGTTGCGGGCCCCACCCGCCGCCATCAGATCATCCCATACGGGCTCTCCCGACTGCAGGACGAGGAGGACACCTACTGGAGCGCCGGCATCGACGGGCGCTACGAGCTCACCCCGGAGATGTCGGCCTTCGGGACCCTCAACCCTGACTTTGCCCTCATCGAGGCCGATCAGGAACGCGTAAATCTCACACGCTTCGAGGTCTTCCTGCCCGAGAAGAGGCAGTTCTTCATGGAAGGGGACGAGCTCTTCCGGCAGCGCATCCGCACCTTCTACTCGAGGCGCATCGAAGATATCTTCGGGGGGGCCCAGGTTCTGGGTCGACAGGGAGCCTGGACGATGCATGGCTTGTACACGCACGCGGAGCCGTTCGAGGAAGACGAGCAGGGCGCGGACTACGGGGTGC
>JAUWTE010000177.1 GCA_030609765.1 Acidobacteriota bacterium | reverse complement strand
TCGATCTGGGTGATCGCCAGGTCCACCGCCTTCTGCCTATCCTCGTTCTTTTTCGTCATCTCGTGCTCCGCTCGTCCCCCAGCTGCGTCCATCGATCGAAATCGCTAATTATCTACACTACACCGGCCCGGCATGCAGACGTCCGGTCCCGGCACCTGTCCCCTGCCCCGGCCAGACGACTCGCCTGCTCGACTTAGATGGCCACGCCGGACCCGAATGTTGATCAGCCGCTCCTAGCAGGCGCCAGATAGAGACTAAATACCTGTAGGCCAAGCTCGCGCGTGTCAGCTGAGGCGGGATCGATCTCCGCGGGCGTGAACCACTTGTCGACCGCAATGGTGACCTCGACCCAATCGCCGTCACCGAGCGCCTCCGCGGGTATCTCGAGCCGCTGCTCGAAAGAGGTCTGCTCTGTGATCTCGAAGCTGCCGATCTCGACATCTCCAATGCTGACGCTGACGATCTGTGGCCCTCCGATCTCCACCACGGGGCTGTGCGCCCGCAGGTGCAGGACCGCGGGGCCGCGCGGGTTGCCGAAGGCCGCCACGGCCTTCCTCCCCATCCAGGACCAACGGTCACCTGAGGATTCTACGAGCTCCTCGTCGAACCAGCCCTCGAAAGTGACCGGCAAGCCTGCAATATCATCGGCTCGAATGTCCAAACGATGAACGTCGGGCCGCCCATCCCACTCCCCTCCCGACTTGACCGCGATTCTGCCGTCGTCATCGTAAAGTCCGACGTAGAAATCGATGTAGTCGGGCCGCAGGTCGGCATGCGGATACAGCCAACGTGAGTACGACACCTCCTCCCCCGGGCTCCACTGGCTCGTGGGCAGAGGTGGGAAGTGGTCATCCTGCATCAAGATCGTACCCTCGGGATCGATGAGGTGGACGAATACGTGGTAGTCATCGGAGGGTTCGCTGAACTCAGGGCCAGGTACCCAGTGATACACGAGCTCCAGGGGTTGCCCAACTGGCGTACTCTCGGGCAGATCCAGGGACGGCTCGATGTCGACTCGTCGTTCCGGCTGCTCTCCACCACAGGCCGTGACGGTGACTGCCAGTATCAACAGGCTGACCCACAGCAGGTGACGGAGGTTCAAAGCTCCGCGCACAACTTCCCTTAGCATCATTTTGTGCACTCCGCGTAGCGTGTCGAAGCACGCCTGAGATGTTTGAGTCATGGTCGGGACCGCGAGCCGCAGTCTACTGCGGCCCTGACAGGCCTTCAAGCTGTCGCTGGAATCATCAGATGGGCAACGTTGACCACTCCAGGGCCCTATGCTAACTTCCGCGCCGACTAGCAGGTCGACGTTTTTTTCGGCTCGCCAGCGGTGTTACCGAACGCTGCCGCGTGAGTCATCCGTGTGAGGAGGATCCGATGTCCAATGAGGCCCTCGGGATGGTAGAGACCCGAGGACTGGTTGGTGCGGTCGAGGCGGCGGACGCGATGGTCAAAGCCGCGAAAGTCGTGCTGATCGGCAAGGAGCAAGTCGGGGGAGCGTATGTGACCGTCCTCGTGCGTGGAGACGTTGGCGCGGTGAAGGCGGCGACTGATGCTGGCGCAGCCGCGGCCAGGCGCGTCGGTGAGTTGATCTCCGTACACGTCATTCCGAGCCCGCACGAAGACGTCGAGAGAATCCTGCCCCCAATCCCGAGCGACGAGGATTCCGGCACCAAGAGCGGTGGAAAGAAGTAAGACCTGACCACCAGCGCTCGGCGTGTCGCGCGACCTCGAGAGCCAATCGTCCATGCCCGACGCGGATCTAGACCGCGACCTCGAGTCGATCCACGAGGCTCGTGTGCTCGCTCGAGCTGCCCAACAGGCGCAGCAGGAGTTCGAGCAGTTCGACCAGGAGCAGGTCGATAGCATCGTCGAGGCGATGGCCGCCGCCGGTCTCCGGGAAAGCGACCGCCTTGCCGCGATGGCACATGAGGAAACCGGTTTTGGCAACATCCCCGACAAGGTCCTCAAGAATAACTTCGTGCTGCAGGACGTCGTCGCGGCAACGCGTGGCATGCGCACTGTCGGCGTTCTACGTGAGGATCGCCAGACGGGAGTGCTGGAGATCGCCGAGCCGGTCGGCGTAGTAGCCGGGATCATACCGACTACCAACCCGACCTCGACAGCGATGTTCAAGTGCCTGATTGCCGTGAAAGCGCGGTGTGGCATCGTCCTGTCGCCGCACCCGGGGGCCAAGGAATGCATCCAAGAAAGCGCCAGGCTGATGCACGATGCCGCCGTGCAGGCCGGAGCGCCACGGGGGCTGATCGGCTGCATGAGCGTGGTCTCGATGGAAGGGACCCGCGAGCTCATGAATGGCCGTGACACCGACCTGATACTGGCCACCGGGGGCATCGGCCTCGTCAAGGCGGCCTACTCGGCCGGCAAGCCCGCCTACGGGGTCGGACCCGGAAACGTTCCCGCCTATATCGAGCGTAGTGCTGATATCAGCAAGGCGGTCAGCGACATCATCGACGGCACAACCTTCGACAACGGCACACTGTGCTCGTCAGAGCAGGCACTCATCTGCGACCGCGCCATCAGCGCCCAGGTCATGTCCGAGGTAAGGGCGAACGGTGGCCACTTTCTGTCGGCGGAGGAATGCGAGCGCCTTGCGGCTGTTCTGATCACCGACGAGCTTTTGGTGAGTCCCCGCCTCGTCGGTCACTCCGCTGAAGCGATCGCCGATGCGGCGGGCATCAAAGTGCCCGCGGGAACGCGCGCTCTCGTCTGTCCCCTCGACGGTGTCGGCAAAGAGTACCCGCTTTCTCGCGAGAAGCTCTCGCCCGTCCTCGCCTACTACGTCGTTGAAGACTGGCACGAGGGCTGTGAACGCTGCATGCAGTTGCTTCGCTTCGGCGGCCTCGGCCACACGCTGGTGATTCACTCCCAGGATCGCGACGTGATCCTCGAGTTCGGGCTCCGCAAGCCGGCGCACCGAGTCCTGGTCAACACCGTCTCGGCTCTGGGCGCTGTCGGGTATACGACGAGCCTGTTCCCCTCGATGACTCTCGGCTGCGGCTCCTGGGGCAACAACATCACGTCTGACAACATCGGGCCCCAGCATCTGCTGAACATCAAGCGGCTCGCCTACGAGACCCGGCCTTTTAGCCGTTCCAAGGAGAGCGTGACCGCGCCCCCTACCGCTGCAACCGACTTCGCTGCACCTGGCAACCTGGAATCTCGCATCGCCGAGTTCCTCACCGACCGCGGTGTCCTCCAGGACGCCGGCGCATCCCCTCCCGGGGCAGGTCGCAACGCTGTGGTTTCGGTCAAAGACCCACACACGAAACCGATGTCTGCGTTCCCCAGAGCCTCTTCCGCTCCTCCGTCTCCGGTACCCAGACTTGGCTCTTCCGCACCTAGTTGCGGTTGTTCGACGACGAGCTCCGACAAAGCAAACGCCGCCCCACCACCCCCCACCAGTGCCGCTCCCGAACCTCCCCGTGGTCGCTCCCCGATCGCGCCTCGACCTTCACCGCAACCGTCGCCGCAACCGTCGCCGCCACCGCCAGCGACACCGGCGCCACCGCCTCCACTTGAGGCCGTGGAGTTCGTCAGCGAAACCGATGTGCGTGACGCATTAGCAAAGGGAGAGAAAATATGTATCGGACAAGCTACAATCATCACACCCCTCGGGCGTGAGTTGGGCGAAGAACACGGAGTGTTCAAGCGGCAATGATGGTGGCTCCCGCATGGCGGGATGGGATTACACGAACCATCCTCGCAGGAATTCTTGTTCTGGCGATCGGCCTGTCGTGGGCCTGCGCCCGTTCTGCGCCTCCCCCCGAGACCAACGCCGATGCCGCGGCGACTACCCAAAGAGAGATGTCCCGGCAGACCGTCTCGCTGCCCCAGCTCGAGGAGGAGGCCGAGCTGCACTACGTCGCCGGCGAGGTTGCCTATCGCGACGGCAACTATCGTTATGCCGACAGCCAGTTCCAGGCGGCGCTAGACGTTTATCTGGAAGCTGAGGTTGCGGAAGAGCTGCAGCCCCAGCTGCAGGCGGCCTTCAACCATCTTTTCAGCCGCATCCATGCACTCGGTCTCGAGAGTCTCCTGGGCGCGGTCGACGCGCAAGTAACCTTGCCGGATGAGGAGCTGCCGACGATTCCAGAGGAAGAGCTCGAGGCGTTTCGTGCCCGGGTCCTGGATCCGCTTCCCGAAGTGCCGCTCTTCACGATTCCCATTCCTGACCCCAGGGACAACGCCAAGGTCGAAGCGGCGCTAATGTACCTGGTCACGGACCGCAAACAGGTCATCGAGGAGGGTCTGTCGCGAGCGTCGCGGTACATGCCCATGATTCTCGCCACCCTCGATGATGTCGGCGTTCCCCGCGAGCTCGCCTGGGTACCGCTCATCGAGAGCCTGTTCAAGCCCAGCGCCTACTCGCGCGCCCGTGCCACCGGCATGTGGCAGTTCATGAGTGGCACGGCGCGCCTGTACGGAATGCGGGTCGACTGGTCGGTCGACGAGCGCCGTGATCCCGTACGTGCGACGCGCACGGCGGCAATCTACCTGAAAGATCTCTACGAGGAGATGGGAAGCTGGGAGCTCGCGCTGGCCTCCTACAACGGCGGCAAGGGACGCGTGGCTCGTGCCATACAGCGCGTCGGCTCGCGCGACTTCTGGGAGATCGCCGAGACACGCAACCTGCCCCGCGAGACGCGCGACTTCGTGCCCAAGATCTTCGCTGCCATGTATATCGGCACCGATCCGGAGCGCTATGGTCTCGAGTTCGAGATCCAGCCGCCCCTCGAGTATGACGAGGCCCTCGTCGATTCGATCACCGACCTCAGAGTTCTCGCCGATGCGGCGGGGACTTCGCTCGCTGTGATCCAAGACCTCAACCCGCACCTCCGCGCTGCCACTCCCAACATCGACGAGTACATCGTTTATGTGCCAAAGGGGAGCCGGCAGGAGTTCGAAACTGCCTTGGCGGCGATCCCGCCGAGCGATCGGGTCAACTTCATCGAGCATCGGGTCAGCAGCGGCGAGAACCTGTCGGTGATCGCGGCGAGGTACGGCACCCGCGTCAGCGCGCTCCAAGAGGTCAACAACATCAGAAACCCGCGGCGACTGCAGATTGGCCAGCGCCTGGTGATCCCGGTCGGCGAGCCCGGACGCTACTACAGCAGCCAGCCCCTGGCCGGCTACGAAGTCGGCGAGCAGGTTACCTACCGCGTCCAGCGCGGCGACAGCTTGAATCAAATCGCAACGCTGCACCGCACCAATGTCGCGAGCCTGATGGACTGGAACAGCCTCACCTCCACTCTCATCTATCCGGGCGATCGCCTGGTCGTCTACTACGGCACGCGCGGCGAGGCACCGCGACCCCAGCCAACGTCCGCCACGACGAGAAGCAACTCTCCGGCGACGACGAGCAACTCCTCTGCCCCGGTGAGAACGGAGGCAGATCCGGCCAACGCCTCGAGAAACCTGTATACCGTCCGGCGTGGAGACAGCTTCTACATCATCGCGCAGCGGCTCAACGTCACCGTCGAGCAGCTCAAAAGCTGGAATAACCGGCGCGGCAACCTCATCCATCCCGGAGACAAGCTGGTCGTCTACACCTCTACGCCTGTCGTCGGCGACGCGGGAGTCGAACAGCCCGCACACAACTTGGTGCGCCATACCGTGCGGCGCGGCGACGCACCCTACGTGATTGCGCAACGCTACGGTGTTTCCCTGGAATCTCTGCTGGCCGCCAATGGCCTGACGCGAAGCAGCAGAATCTACCCGGGCGACGTCCTGCTCGTTCCGGGTGCCGTGGCGTCGCAAGAAACGGCCATCTACACGGTACGCAGGGGCGACACTCCCGCTGACATCGCCCAGAGTCATGGCGTTCCGCTCGAGGACCTTCTGCGAGTCAACGGCCTCACTCGTCGCAGCATCATCTATCCCGGCGATCAGCTCACCATTCCCGGTCGCTAGCCTGCATTTTTCGCCGCCGAGCGGCGCTCTCATCGAAGACGCCCCCCGCACATCCCGACTCCGTGGCCGTCCCTATTTGACGAGGGATATCACTGCACCGCTCTCTGCTGCGAGGCAAACCCGGACCTTTCAACGGGTCGTGAAGCAAGCGCAACGCAGTACTCGCGCGCCATCGCGCTCGCGTAGTAGCCACCCGTTGAGAAATCCGGGCTAGAACCGGGAGGAGTCGCAATTGTCGGGACCAGGTGACATGGGGCGGCTGCGCTCGGCTGTCATCTCGGGGGTCGAGGCGGCGTTGGTCACCGTCGAGGTTTGTCGCCGGGAGGGGCTGCCCGTCACCCATATCGTGGGTATGCCCGGCCCCGCTGTGCGCGAGAGCCTCGACCGGGTGCACACGGCCTGTGCCCAGAGTGGCATGAGCCTGTCGCCCCGTAAGACGACCATCAACCTGGCGCCAGCCAGCCAACCCAAATCCGGCGCCGGCCTCGATCTGCCGATCGCGCTGGGGATGATGATCGCCGACCAGAAACTCGCCTCCCACCGCCTCGATGGATGCATCTGTCTGGGAGAGCTCGGTTTGGACGGCTCGGTGCGGGCCGTAGCGGGTGTGCTGCCCACCGCGCTGGCAGCGCGGCGGAGCGGGATGAAGCGATTGCTGGTACCGCGCGAGAACGCAACGGAGGTCGCCGAGATCCCACAGATCGAAGCGATAGGCGTAGATACCTTGCT
>JAUWTE010000457.1 GCA_030609765.1 Acidobacteriota bacterium | reverse complement strand
CATCGGGGCGATGCTGTCGCACTTCGCGCTCTTTCTGGTCATTATTCCGATCGATTCACGGGTTATCTTACCGGCCGTGAATAACCGAGCCACGGTGATCAAGCGCTACAAGCCCCCTGATCCGCAGAAGCCCGAAAAGCCGGTGCGCCGTGGCAGAGTGCGGGCCGTGCCCATCCCCGACCCGACGCCCGGCGGGCCTGAGCCCATCGTTGTCGAGACCTCGGAAACTCTCCTGGACTTCGCGCCCGTCAACACCGACTGGGTCACCTATCTGCCGGAGGATGCCCCTGTGCCGGAGGATCTCAGTGGCGCCTACGAGATGGGTACGGTAGGGCTCACTCCTCCCGAGGTCCTTCATCAGGTGCAGCCCAAATACGATAGCTCGAGCGCCCGGCGGGGTGTGCAGGGATCAGTGGATATCGAGGTGGTAATCGACGAGCGCGGCCTCATCGGCTTCGCCCGCATCATCAACGGGTTGTCTGACGAGGAGCTCGACCGTCTGGCGCTGGAGGCAGTACGCCAATGGCGTTTCAGACCGGCAACACTGGGTAACGATCCCGTTGCTGTCAGAGCCGTCGTGACGGTCAACTTCAGGATCTATTGAGCGCCGCGGACGTCCACTGGGGCGGGCTCCTCTCGCTGATCCTCTTTTACGCCCTCATCTATCTGGTCGGGGCGTATGCTGCGCGGCGGCGCAGCAAGGGCACCGTGGCCGACATGATGCTGGCCCGCCGGTCCCTTCCCCTGTGGATCGCCGTCTTCACGATGTCGGCTACCTGGGTCGGCGGCGGCTATGTCAACGGCTCGGCCGAGGCCACCTACTCTGCCGGCCTGGTATGGGTGCAAGCCCCCTGGGGGTACGCGCTCAGCCTGGTGATCGGTGGGTTGTTTTATGCCCGCATCATGCGCCGCCATGGGTTCACCACCATGTTGGACCCGTTGGAGGCGCGATTCGGGAAGAAGATCGCCGCCATCCTCTATTTGCCGGCGCTGTCGGGCGAGATCTTCTGGACGGGGGCGATCCTCACCGCGCTCGGCACGACGTTCGGCACGGTCCTGGGGCTGGATTTCGGCCCGTCGATCATCATCTCGGCGGCGGTGGCGGTTGCCTACACCTTGGCGGGCGGGCTGTGGGCGGTGGCGCTGACCGACGTCGTGCAGCTCACCCTCTTTCTCGGAGGGCTCTGGCTCGTCGTACCGTTCGCGGCTCAGCAGGTCGGTGGCCTGGCTGCCGCCTGGCAGGAGTACACGGCCGCATTCGGCGGATCGGTGTCGCTGCTGCCGCCGTGGCGCGGCTGGGAGGACCCGGCCTGGGGCAATAGCTACTGGAATTGGTGGGATTCGGCGCTCCTGCTGATTCTCGGTGGCATCCCGTGGCATGTCTACTTTCAGAGGGTGTTGTCGGCCAAGGACGAGAAGACGGCCATGCGGCTTTCCCTGCTCGCGGCGGTCATTTGCTTGGTCGCCGCTGTGCCCGCCATCCTGATCGGGGTCATCGGCTTCTCTGCCGACTGGTCAGCCCACGGAGTGGCGGCACCGGAGGGGGCCCTGGTTCTTCCCTACGTGCTTCGTTACCTGACCAGCCCGCTGCTGGCGAGCCTGGGACTCGGGGCGCTGGCCGCTGCCGTGATGTCCTCGGTCGACTCGTCGATTCTGTCGGCGTCCTCGATGGGCGCCTGGAACATCTACCGCCCGCTCATCCGGCCGCAGGCCAGCGCCGCCGATCTGATGAAGGTCATCAAGCGCCTGGTGCTGATCGTCGGTACCGCGGCAACGCTCATCGCGCTACAGGTGCAAAGCGTCTACGCGCTGTGGTTTCTGTGCAGCGATTTCGTCTACTGCATCCTCTTTCCACAGCTCACCACGGCTCTTTTCGACCGCAAGGCTAACAAGTACGGATCGATCGCCGGGCTCGTCGTCTCCTTCGTCCTGCGCTTCGGCGGAGGCGAGCCGCTCCTGGGCATCCCCCGGATCCTGCCCTACCCGATGGTCGATCCCGCCTCCGGCGCGGTGCTCTTCCCCTTCCGCACCACGGCGATGCTAGCTGGCCTGGTGACAATCGTGCTGGTATCGCGGCTCACCCAGGCCCGCTGCCCCGCCCTCTCTCTCAATCGCGACTTAGGCGGCGACCCGGATGGCGGCCTCTCCGATCCGGCCGTCTAGTTTGCAGTCGGAGGGACCAAACCTCGAGCACTTCGTCGTGGCGTGGACTTCAGTTCAGACACCTTCTCGTAATGGCCTATGACTTGCGTAGTTGTCCTTCATTCACTAATGTAGTAAAAATCGCACGCGATCGTGCCTCTATTGCACCGGAGAGTGATCATGAAAGGTGAGCATCTGGGTGAGTTCGAGGAGCTCGTGCTCCTGAGCGTTCGCATCATGGCCGACGACGCCAGCGGCGCGACGGTTCAGGAGGTGCTCGAGACCGACGCCGGCCGTCCTGTGTCGCTGGGTGCCATCTATGCTGCGCTCGACCGCCTCGCCCGCAAGGGACTCGTCGATTCGGAGCTGGGCGACCCAACGCCGAAGCGTGGAGGACGCCGCAAGCGCTACTACAGGGTAACGACCGAAGGCGTGACACAGCTCGAGGGAAGCCGCCGCGTGAGGGACGCGATGTGGAAGAGGGCCAGCGAAGCATCGCGCCAGGAGAGAGCAACCAGGTGAGCGGCACCGCAGACCGGGCCGTCTTCCCCGCTCCGCCGGCAGTCGCAGGTGCGCTGCTTCGGCGCACCTGCCCTGCCACGAAGTTGGCCGAGGTGGAAGGCGATTTTCTCGAAGCGTACGGCGCTTGGATCAACCGCCGAGGTCACCTGTACGCGCGCCGGCGATATTGGCGAGAGACTGCTCTTTTCACATTCTGGACAGTGGTCGGCCGCTTTCGCGTCTGGCGAGAAGCGAAGCAGGCCGACAGGCACGCGAGGGAACGAACAACAGCCGGGCATGAGCCCGGCCTCGCGATGGAACCCATCCGACGCGGCTCCCCGAGATCCCGCTGGGAGGGAATATTGAACGACTTGTTGCAGGACATCCGATACGGCATACGCACCCTGACTCGCGACCCGGGATTCACCTTGGTGGCGGTTCTCATCCTGACGCTGGGAATCGGGGCGAACTCGACTCTGTTCACCATGGTGAACTCGACCTTCCTGCAGGATCCTCCTTTGATCGAGGCCCCTGAAGAGCTGGTCGGGTTCACGATGACCGACGAGCGCGGCACGAGCAGCAGCGTTGGATATCCCGACTACGAGTGGTTCCGTGACGAGAACGACTCCTTCGCCGGGATCCTCGCCTACATGCCCGACTCCACGGCGGTCGCCGTCGGTGGTGGCGACGAGGTCGCCCAGGCTGATGCTTGGGTGGTTTCGGGCAACTACTTCGACGTACTCGGCGTCGGTATGGCACTCGGACGAGCCTTCTCCCCGGAAGAGAGCGTGACACCGAACACCCATCCTGTCGCGGT
>JAUWTE010000399.1 GCA_030609765.1 Acidobacteriota bacterium | reverse complement strand
CTGTGATGAGCAGCCCGAAAGAGCACCGCTTGACGCTTCAGCGGCACACCCTCCTCGCGCGTTGCCAGGACCCGGTCCGCAACATACCCCGCCTGCTCCGCCTCGTTCTCGATGGCCACCAACCGGGGCTTCTGTGCCGAGGAGCGCTCTGAGAACAGGACCTTCGTGTAGCGCTCGTGGGCGAGCGCGATCACGGCATTGGCGGCATCGAGAATGGGCTGCGTGGACCGGTAGTTCTGCTCCAGGGTAATCACCTCGGCCGGTGGGTCGAAGTGACTGGGGAAATCCAGAATGTTCCTGACGGTCGCGGCACGAAACGAATAGATGGACTGAGCGTCGTCGCCAACTACAGTCAGCCCCGCACCGCGGGGGTCGAGAGCCAGAAGAATCGAAGCCTGCAGTGAGTTCGTATCCTGGTACTCGTCCACCAGTACAGGGTCGTACGCCGACGACACCTTGGCGGCGAGGGCCGGCTCGTTCATGAGGTGGAACCAGTAGAGCAGAAGATCATCGTAGTCGAGCACGTTGCGCTGTTGCTTGGCCTCCACGTAGTGGCGAAAGAGCGTGCGCATTTCGGCTTCCCAGTCGGCACACCAGGGGAAATGATTCTCCAGGCACTCCTGCACCGACTCGCCGCTGTTGACGCAGCGCGAGTAGATGGCCAGGCAGGTCGCCTTCTGGGGAAAGCGACGTTCCTTCTTCGATAGCCCCAACTCGGCGCGGATCAAGTTGAGCAGATCCTCGGCGTCGGCACGGTCCAGAACGGTGAACGACGGATCCAACCCCAGCGGAAGGGCGTAGTATCGAAGCAGCCGATTGGCGATCGCATGAAAGGTCCCTGCCCAACGTAGGGACCCGACCGCGACAGCGCGACCCAGGGCCGAGCCTCCGGCCTTGATCCGCAATGCCCGCGCCACGATGCGCTCGGCTCGGCGGGTCATCTCCGCCGCCGCGCGGCGAGTGAATGTGAGCAAGAGGATTCGATCCGGGGCCGTTCCTCGCAGGACGAGCTCGGCAACTCGGTGGGCGAGCGTCAAGGTTTTGCCTGTGCCCGCCCCTGCGATGATCAGCAGCGGGGGACTCGATTCCCTCCGGCCACTAGAGATGCCGAAGAGCACCGCATCGCGCTGTGCCGGGTTCAGCCCGTCGAGATGGGTCTCCGACTCTCCGGCGCCCCGTCCCGCGGTCGACAACCCGGCACCCTGTTCCGCAGTCGACCTTCCAACGCGCGCATCCGACTCCCCTAACCGAACCATGACGGGTGATCTTACACCGAAGAGAAACAAAAATGGGGCAAAACCGAGAGCGAGCACGCTCCTGCTCGACGCAGAGCGCAAATCCGGGGTCTGGCCCCCCCGTTTACTGCATGAGCAAGGTGAACCAGAGGTCTCGCGTTGCGGCGTAATCGAGGCAACAGTCAGGGTCGAGCAGATGGTCCCGGCTCACGACCGGACTCACCAGACCTGCTAGGCCGTCCGTGGTATGGGCGGCATGAACCGTGGCCTCGGCCACCAGCCGACCCAGAACTGTGCCCAACCCAACGACGTCCTGAACGGCACTCGGGTCAGCCGAGCCCGTCAGAGTGTCGAGAACGTTCGGCATGAAGATGAAAACGGCATGGGGATTCGGGTCCCCGCCCGGTTCGTTCAGGGCACTCGCGAGGACCTCGGGGCCCAGCCCCCACTCCTCGGGCTCAGAGTCCACCAGAATCACCTGTACGTCGGGCGATTTGTGCGGGTCATCGTTGACTCCGGGAAGCTCCCAGTCGATCTCGATTCCCGCCTGCGAGAAGAGGCGGCGCACCTCATCCGCAGCCTCCAGCTGACACCATAGGGGCAGCCGGTAGCCATCTATCCAGGTGAACTCGAGATGCGCGGGATGCTCCGTGTCGCTGGCCGGAACGTTGTAAACCTGTCCGCCAGTGGTGACGCTCACACGATATGTGCTCAGCGCCGCGGTTGCCGCGTGTTGGTATGGCTCAGCCCCACTCGCGACTGCGGTCAGCCCCGAGATCAGAACGAAAGCCAGAAGGAAGTGTGCAGACGTGAGCGCCCGCTGCCAAAATCCGCTTTCAGATACCCGCCTCATGGTCTCTTTCCCCGTCAGATCCGGTGGATTTCGAAACTGGGGAGTCAAAACCGTGATTTCGAGAGGCTTCGTGCCGCCTCTATATAGATTGACGTTTGAACTCGGCGAAAAGTTTGCTACTCAGGCAAAAAACACCCTCTGCAGCACGATGGGGAGTGCGGGCAGCCCGAGCTTCCCAGTGGGTCGAGATCTGTTCAGGAGTGCGGGCTAGCCTCTCGGGGCACCTTGCCGTAATCTGAGGGGGTCGACCCGGAGACTCCACCAGCAATCATCCTGCACCTCATACTCTCTGTACCGTACTCTCCGGGCGCTGTGACAGCCTCGATGCGAACTTTCGACCGGGTACTCATCCCCGATTTGTGCATGGAAAGGACTGACGATCATGGGCGACATGCCTGAGGTCAAGATCGCGCCCGCCGCGGGCCGTCTGGGCGTTCTCACACCCGGAATGGGAGCAGTTTCCACCACCTTCATCGCCGGGGTCATGGCAGTACGCAAGGGCCTGGAACACCCGTTCGGGTCTCTCACCCAGATGGGAACCATCCGCCTCGGCAAGCGCACCGAGGATCGAGTTCCGAAGATCAAGGACTTCGTCGATCTGGCGAGCCTGGACAACATCGTTTTCGGTGGCTGGGACATCTTCGAGGACAACGCCTACGCGGCCGCCGTCAAAGCCGGAGCTCTGGACGTTCGCCTCCTCGACCAAGTGCGTGACGAGCTCGAGACGGTCAAACCGATGAAGGGCGTCTTCGACAGGACCTACGTCAAGAAGCTTGACGGCGAACACGTGAAAGCGGGCGGCAGCAAGTGGGACTACGCCCAGATGCTGATGGAGGACATTCAGCGCTCCCAGGAGGAAAACAGCCTCGATCGCCTGGTCATGGTCTGGTGCGGCAGCACCGAGATCTTCATGAAGCCTCACGACGTCCATCAATCTCTCGAGGCTTTCGAGCAGGCAATGAAGGACGACCACGCGGCGATCGCACCGAGCATGGTCTACGCCTATGCCGCCGCGAAGATGGGGATTCCTTACGCCAATGGGGCACCCAACCTGACCGCCGACATCCCGGCTTTCTATGAGCTCGCGAAGGAGACCCAAACGCCCATCTGCGGCAAGGACTTCAAGACCGGTCAGACACTGATGAAGACGATCCTGGCGCCGGGCCTGAAGGCGCGCATGTTGGGCCTGTCGGGGTGGTTTTCGACCAATATCTTGGGCAACCGAGATGGTGAGGTGCTGGACGATCCGGAGTCCTTCAAGACGAAGGAAGAGAGCAAGCTCTCAGTGCTCGAGGAGATCCTGCAGCCCGACCTCTACCCGGAGTTGTACGGCGACTTCTATCACAAGGTGAGGATCAACTATTACCCGCCGCGTGGCGACAACAAAGAGGGCTGGGACAACATCGACATCTTCGGCTGGCTCGGCTATCCGATGCAGATCAAGATCGACTTCCTCTGCCGCGATAGCATCCTCGCCGCCCCGATCGTCCTCGACCTCGCCCTGTTCATGGACCTCGGCAAGCGCGCGGGATTCTCGGGCATCCAGGAGTGGCTCTCGTTCTACTTCAAGAGCCCGATGACCAAGCCGGGACTCTACCCCGAACACGACCTGTTCATTCAGTTCATGAAGCTGAAGAACACTCTGCGGTTCATGCAGGGTGAGGAACAGATCACCCATATGGGCGCTGACTACTACGAGTACTACCAGTAGAGGGCCAGTCTGCACAGGACTGCTCTGCCGAGGAGGGACCTCGCTCGGGGAAACCCTGAGGGCGAACCCGACTGCGCGCCGCCAGCCGCTCGAAACGAATCGCAGATGAAAGCAGGCCAGCGCTACAATCGGAGCAACTCTTGGATAGTTATGCATACTATAAGTAAGTAATAGACTCTTTAGATTGTCATTT
>JAUWTE010000227.1 GCA_030609765.1 Acidobacteriota bacterium | reverse complement strand
CGGATAGCCGATCCGCTTCGCCGCTCGCACTGCCTCATCCTCGTCGCGCACGAGACGCTGTTGGGGAACGGGCAGGCCGAGCTCCTTGAGGATTCCGTTGGTCTCTTCCTTGTCGGAGGCGATCTCCACCGCTATGTGACGAGTCTCACTGGTGACGGTGGCCTGAATCCTCTTCTGCAGTCTCCCGTGGCCAAATTGCACCAGGCTGTAGTCGTTGAGCCTGATCCAGGGAATATTGCGCTCCGCCGCGGCGCGGACAAGCGATGCGGTGCTGGGGCCGAAGGCACGGCGTTGCGTGAACCGAATCAGGCCATCGCGCTCGTACTCGAAATCGAAGTTGTCCTCGAGCAAGTCGCCGCGCAGGTCGTCGGGCAGCAGGCTGAGCAAGAGCTTGCGCGCCAGCTCGCCGGCCTCCAGGCCCACCTTTGGCTCGACGTACTCGTAGACGATGTTGTAGAGGCCCGGATCTCCCGCCGATCGGGTCTTGCCGAAGGTGACGTCGGCGCCCGCCACGTTCTGCAACTCGATGGCGACGTGCTCCAGGACATGGCCCATCCATGTGCCATCGTCCTCAGTCAGCCGACGTACGAATCCTCCGGGCTCACCGTAGGAACAGCCATGCTGATAAAGGCCCGGCAGAGTATCCAGCAGGCGCTCGACGAACTTCGAGCCCAGTCGGCCGGTCGGCCACTCCTCTAGTTCCCCGAGGTCGACGAGGAGGCGGATAACAGGGAAGCGCGCATACAGGTTGGGCCCGACGTAGACCTGTGTCTCGAGAGTTTTCATAGGTCGATAGCCTCCTCTTCTTCCTCGTCCTCTTCCTCCGGTTCGGGAGCCAGTGTCACCCTTCTCTCTCTCAAATCGAACCTGGCCCCGTCGAGGAGGACGTGAAGCAGCACTCCCACGAGCGAAAGTGGATCGCCTTTGTCCTTGCCGACCCAGGAATACTCCAGATCCGCTCCATCCACAATGGTCGCGGCACCCCTCCCCACGACCTCTAGGATGTCGTCGGAGTCGATGAAGGCGGCGGTTGCCTCGTCGAGCCCGAGCCCCAGCGCCGAAGGATCGTAAGCGAGCGTGCTCATCAGTCGTCCGAGCCGGCTCCTCTGCCGGAAGTGCTGGTCGATGATGAGCCCGTTGGCCAGGCCGAGACCTCGCCCCATCGCCGCCATGCGAGCCCTGGGAATTGCGCCCTCATCGCCCGACGCGATCATGTGGCTCGACATGTAGCTGGCACCCGCCGACGTGCCCGCCACATGCGTACCCCGGGCGTAGGCTGCACGGATGGCGTCGGCAGCGTTCGTTCCATTCAGAAGCCGAGATAGCCGCGACTGGTTACCGCCCGCGAAGAAGATCCCGTCGGCCCTCTCGAGCTTCTCCAGCCATTCACTCCGCCTGCAGTCTGATCGATGATTGAAATTCAGAATCCAAGCTTCATCGGCGCCGAAGTCCTTGAACGTCCGATGGTACCTCTCACCCATGCCGGCATCTTTGGAGGCGCTGGGAATGATGGCGATACGGGGCCGGTCGCCGCACAAGGATACGAAGCGGCGGAGGATGATCGGGTCGCGGACCCTTCTTTCGGCCCCTCCGATGGGGATCAGATAACCACGCTTTTCAGGCATCGGGTCGGTTCCCAGGCCTGCCGCGCATGGTGCAGGGCAGGGCACATGCTGGAGCAAATTCGAGTTTAACTGAGTGATAGAAACGAGCGCTCGATGAGAAAGGTGCCCGGAGCGGCCTCCTCTGGAGTCCTCCTCTGGGCTCGGGAGCGTCATTCTGCCACGCGCCGGCAGGTCGCTCTAGCCAAGGAGAACGCATGCCCGAGGGTGCAAAGCGTGCAATCGTGCGACCTTCCTGTCTGTCTTGATGTGTTGGAGGGCGTGGCGGGGGCACGCTACGATGCCTTTATGGCCAAGATTCCATTCCTCTTCCTGCGACCGGGGTTGCTCGCCCGCGACGTGCTGGTGAATCGAGACGAGCCGGACCTCGATCACCTGGCGCGGATCGAAAACCCGGAGCGCTTCGTGTGGGCGATTCTGCCGCATGCCGCACGCACCTTCTCCGCGTGCATCGCGCTGCTTCCGAAGCGCGCGGCCAAGGCCTCCGCGGTGGGTTACCTCTACTGCCGCATGAACGACACCTACGAGGATCTGGTCGTTGACCCCGATGAGCGCGACGCTGCGCTGCGCGACTTCGCAGCTAGGCTGGCCGAGGCCTCGCCCGAGACCGGAGTGCCGCCGGCGCCGTTGATCCACACCAACAACGCCAAGGACGGCCGCGACGCCTCTCACCTTTTGCTGGTGGAACGGTGCGGCCAAGTCGATGAGGTCTACCTGACACTCGAGCCCGAGGTGCGTGGGTTGATCAACCGGCTGGTCATCGACATGGCCGAGGGAATGCGCTGGTCATCGGCGGCGTTTCACCGCCAGGGGGGCGTGCTGGAGGATGAAGACCAGCTCACACGCTACTGCCGCAACGTTTTGGGGCATCCTGTGCTTTTCGCCAGCCGCCTACTGCACTACCAGCAGACGGGCGAGCCCGAGCTCCCGGAAAAGATCGCCCAGGATGCCATGACCGCCGGCGAGATGGTGCAGCTTGCCAACATCACCCGCGATATCGAAAAGGACCTGCTTCGCGGCATCGCCTACCACCCACTGCTGCGCGAAGATCTCGGCCGCGCCGTCGACGGGGATCCGGAGCTGACCGAGCGCGTGCGTGCCGTGCGCGAGGAGCTCATGCTGATGGCCCTGCGTCGTGCCCCGGCATATCAACCCCTCATCGAATATCTCAGCCCAAGCCGCATCAGCATGGCGCGCGCCTCCGGCGTGCTCATGATGCAGTTCACCGACCGCTACTATCGTTCCTGTGCCCGCAGGGCCGGGCACGAGCCGTGGGGCAAGCGATACTCGGGCGGGCGGTTGATCCTGTCAGCTCTGCCGGCAACCTGGTCACGAAACAGGGCCCGAAAGGTGCTGGGCGGTATCGAGCACGATTTCCTGCGTGCGGCCGAGGTCGCAGGCGACATGCCTCCCGATCTTCCGCGCCCGGCCGAGACATGACTCGCCCCACCTGGCAGCTCGCTGCCCTGCTCCTCGCGATTCCGCTTCTTGCGATCGCGTCGGCATCGAGCGCTGTGGCGCAAGAATCGGCGACCGCAGCCGAGCGGAAGGTCTCCGTTACTATCGATGACGTTCCGGGGGTCGGCATCCCCACCTCCGAGCGTTGCGATTTCGACGCGCTCGCCCGCTACGCGCATGAGCTTCTGGCCGCACTGACTGCTCATTCGGTGCCCGCGGCTGGTTTCGTGGTCGAAGGCAACATGTGCGACGAGATCCCGTCCGAGCGACTCGGGGACCTCCTCGGGATGTGGCTGGAGGCCGGTATGGAGCTCGGCAATCACACCTACTCCCATCCCGATCTGAACCGCACGTCAGCGGCCCTGTATAAGGATGACATCGTGCGTGGGGAAGGAGCGTTGCGGACGGCGCTCGGTCAGCGTAATCAGCCGCTGCGCTGGTTCCGATATCCACAGCTCCACGCGGGCGACGATCCGGCCGTGAAGGCGGAGATCGAGACCTTTCTCGCCGAGCGGGGATACGAAATCGCACCGGTCACCATCGACAACCAGGAGTACGTCTTCGCCAATCTCTATGCAGCGGCCAAGGAGGCCGGCGAAGAAGAGCTCATGGGCCGCATCGTCGAGGCCTACCTCGCGCACATGCGGGAAGTGTTCGTTTTCTTCGAGGAGTACTCCGTCGAGGTGGTCGGGTACGAGATGCCCCAGGTACTGCTGCTGCACGCCAATGCTCTCAACGCCGACCATCTGGGGAAGTTGCTGTCCATGCTCGAGGGCCGCGGCTACGAGTTCGTCTCCCTCCAGGAAGCCCTGCGCGACCCTGCCTATGCTCTCGCCGATGGCTATGTCGGCCCGCGAGGGCTCTCGTGGCTGCACCGCTGGGCCTTGGGCAAGGGGATGGAGATCCGTATGGAGCCGCGCGAGGACAAGTACGTTCGCGAGCTCCAGCAACGCTGAGCTCTCACCCAGCCGAGGGCGCGTCGCCTCTGAAGGTCACCACTTCGCGACCGTTGCCCCTTTGGGTGCCCCTGTCCAGGTTGCGAGGCCGCTCGAGTCCTTGCGCCGTGGAGTGCGCCAGTATAACGTTGTCGATATAGATCGTAGTCTACATAGGGTCATCGGAAGGGTGCCGACCAGTGCGCAGGCCCGCCGAGAAAGTGACAGTGATGAAGATCCGCATGACACACTCCACCGCCCTGGTGCTGCAGGCGCTCGCCAACGGGTGCACCTACGGCTTCGACATCATGGACAACACCGGGCTGCCCGGCGGAACGGTCTATCCGGCGCTGCGGCGCATGGAGTCGGCCGGTTGGATCGCCTCGCAGTGGGAGCAGGAAGGCATCGCCCAGCAGGAGGGCCGACCGGCGCGCAAGTACTACGAGTTGACTCCTGAGGGCGACGAGGCCTTGGCAGCAGCGGCGGAGCGGTATCGAGTCCTGGGCCTGCTCGAGGCGCAGCCTGGAACCAAGACATCCCCAGCCCGGTAGACATAGCAGATGCGCGAAGACTCCACTTCTCTGATTTGTAGGCTCCTCGTAGGAGCTTTTTCCATTATCGTGCCGCGCGAGAACAGGGCGGAGTGGAAGCGGGAGTGGCTGGCCGAGCTCGCGAGCCATGGCTCGTCGACGCGACGCAGTCTGTCGGCTTTCTGGGACGCTCGGGAAATGCGTGCCTCGAGCGTGCGCTCCTCTCGTGTGCGCGCCGCTGGGGCGCATGCGCCGCGGCCCGGCGAGACACATCGCCGCACCAACCTCGTGCGAGACATTCTGGAAGACGCCCATTTCGGCCTACGCGCGATGCGCAAGGCGCCTGCACTGAGCGCCGCGATTCTCGTGATTTTGGCACTGGGCATCGGTGCCAACGCGGCCATCTTCAGCGTCGTGAACGCTGTCATTCTGAAGCCGTTTCCCTACGATGAGCCTGAACGCATCGTCGTCCTGTGGGGCAGCAATCCAGCAGAGGGCTGGGGGAGGTCACGGATCACAGCGGCCGACTATTTCGATTGGGAAGCGCTCAACTCCACGTTCGAGACGACCGCCATCTTCCAGAGCGCCGCCGCGAATCTGAGCGGCACAGGTGATCCGGAGCAGCTCCTCGGGGCCAGAGTCTCAGCCAGCTACTTCGATGTGCTCGGCGTGCAGCCGATGCTCGGCCGTGCCTTCTTGCCGGAGGAGAACCTGCCCGAGGCCGACCCCGTTGCCATCCTCGGCTACGGCCTCTGGCGCAGTCGATTCGGCGCCGATCCGGGCGTCATCGACCGCGACATCTACCTCGATGACCTGGCGTTTCGAGTCGTCGGCGTCATGCCCGCCGGGTTGTATCCGACATTTGCCACGACTCGGGCAACACTTCCTCTGCGCCCCGATCTAAACGAGATCTGGATGCCGATGGTTTACCGCGAAGAGAGAATCGGCAATCGTCGCAGCCACGTTTATGGAGCCCTCGGCCGCCTGAGGGAGGGCGTCAGCATGGAGCAGGCCCAGGCCGACATGGATACGGTTGCGGCCCAGCTCGAGCAGGAATACCCGGAGAGCAACCAAGACGACCGCGTGATTGTGGCCGCCTTTCACGACGAGGCCGTCGGCGAGGTTCGGCCGGCGCTCCTGATGCTCCTGGGGGCGGTCGCCGTGGTCTTGTTGATGGCCTGCGCCAACGTTGCAGGTCTCCTTCTCGCCCGGTCTT
>JAUWTE010000453.1 GCA_030609765.1 Acidobacteriota bacterium | reverse complement strand
GCATGAGCCACACCAACCATGGAGTTCTTGCCCGGATTCCCCACCTTTCGTGAGAGGTAGACCTCCACGGCACCTTCGTAATCACCCATGGCCACCTTCGCGTTGCCGAGCCCCCATTTGACGAACACCGACTCGGGAGAGAGCTCCAGGACTTGCTCGCCCTCGGCCACGGCCTCCGTGTACCGTCGCGCATTCAAGAGAAAGAGAACCCGGCGACCCCCAATCCAATCGTTCATCGGATCGAGCTCGAACGCGCGACGCGAATGCTCGAGCGCCTCGTCGTGTCGCCCTATTTCCGAGAGCAGACCGGCATAGGCGTCGAGGTTGGTGGCATCGCCAGGAGCCCGCGCGACAAGCTCCCTGAGCTCTGTCTCGGCACCCGTCCAGTCGAAGTCGCAGCTGGCACGCAGCCAGGCGTGGATCAAGCGGGCCTCGTTCGACTCCGGGTCGATTTCGAGAGCGGTCTCGATCTCGGTGTAAGCGGACGGGCAGATTGTCGATCCTGCCAGATAGCCGGTACCGGCGCGCTGATACAGCATCTGGCCGCGGAGCGCATGGGCAAGAGCGAAGTCGGGCGCGATAGAGAGCGCCTGATCGATCAGAGAGCGAATCCTCTCCTGTTCGGCAGGTTGCGATGCGCCACGTCGATTCAGGTCGATGGCCTGGAGTACGAGACGGTGGGCCTCCGGATCGACCTCCTGATCGGTTGCGAGCGCCCGCTCCTCCTCCGGGCTCACCGCGATCTGGATCTCGCTCGCGATACCGCGAGCGACTTCGCTCTGCAGGCTCAACACATCTCGAGCGTCGCGGGTGTAACTCTCCGCCCATAGATGACTGTCGCTGTCTGCGTCGATCAGCTGCACCGTGATGCGGATTCTGTCTCCGTCGTGTAGGACCGACCCTTCGACAATCCCGCGAACGCCCAGGGCTCGAGCAATCTCAGGGAGCGGCTGCTGCGCATCCTTGTACTGCATCACCGAGGTACGGGAGATGACCTTCAGCTCTCGTAGCTTGGCGAGCTCTGCGATCAGCGCTTCGGTCATGCCGTCGGCGAAGTACTCCTGCTCCGGGTCCCCCGAGAGATTGGTGAGTGGGAGCACGGCCAGCGAGTCGATGCGTTCTCCACCCTCGCCTGTACCGCTGGGCCGCAGAATCCCGAACAGCCAAATACCTGCGATCGCCAGTACAAGAAGTAAAGCTAGCCCCATCACCCAGACCCGGTTCCAGCGGTTGGGCTTTCCTTGCTGTTCGACGCCAATGACAGAGCCCAAGGGTCTTTCAGCCGAGGACGCTTGCGCGGTCTCCAGATCGAAGACGAGGTCCTGGGTCGACTGGAACCGATCCTCGGGCCGCTTCTCCAGACAGTGCCTGAGAATCCGCTCGACCTGCGGATCGCTCGAAACGCCAGAGTCAACCAGTTCGGGCGGCTCCTCCTGCAGGGTCGCGCTCATCGTTTCGACAGCTGAATCTCTCTGGAACGCCTGTCGCCCGGAGAGCATCTCGTAGAGAACGCAACCGAAGGCAAATAGATCGGCCCGGGCATCCGCCGACTCGGCCCGTAGCTGCTCGGGAGCCATGTAGCCGAACGTGCCGAGCAAGACGCCCTCCGCGGTCTCGGCTGCCACCGTGCTCGCCTCACTGAGGTTTCCTTCCAGCTGCCCCTTCAGCTTGGCGAGACCGAAGTCGAGGATCTTGACCACTCCGTCGCTCGTCAGGAAGAGGTTCGCCGGTTTGAGGTCACGGTGTACGAGGCCGCGTTCGTGGGCTGCCGCCAGACCGCGAGCGATCTGGATCGCAATCTCGAGCGCCCGGTTCGCTGCGAGCGGACCCCGGTCCAGCAGCTCGCGCAGTGATTCACCTTCGAGCAGTTCCGTAACCAGATAGGGCTGGCCATCCTGCGAGCCGACATCGTGAATGGTGAGGATATTCGGATGGTTGAGCGCCGATGCGGCCCGCGCCTCACGCTCGAAGCGAGCCAGACGCTCGGGATTCTCGGCAGCGCCACTGTGCAGCACCTTGATCGCCACTTCCCGGCCAAGACGAGGGTCCCTCGCCCGATACACTTCTCCCATACCGCCCTCGCCGAGGAGGGCAACGATCTCGTAGGGGCCAAGTTGGGTCCCGCCTGGAATCGTCATGTCCGAACAGCTCCGATTCTACGTGTGAAGCGGCCCAGGTCAAAAGTGGGTGGCACCTGCGCCGCATCGTAATCCTTGCCCATGACCTTGAAGACCCCCCGCATTACGAAAAGCGTCATTTCCCGCATTTGGACCAGGGAGATCACCGCGACGAGAACGCTGCAAATCAGCCCACCGGTGACGGCCGGCGGGATGTTGTACTTCGAGAGGATCTTGATCTTGCGTGTCAGCGTCATGCCCACGAAGAGCACGACGATGCTGATCACGAAGCCATCGAGCGGCTGGATCTCGTAGGTGCCGCTCATCTCCGGGTCATCTCACGAACTCACCAACGTACCTTCCCAAGAAAGACGAGTACCGATATCGGACAGAGACCTGGACGCGAAAGCTGTCGTAGGTGTAGTCCTCGGAAAAGTTGTCTCGCTTGAGCCACTGCAACTCGATGCCACCCATCAACTTCGAAAACGGGTGGTACTGGATGTTGGCTAGAGCGTACTGCCCTTTGATAAAGGTCGTGTCCGCAGCGGCGGTGCCGTTGTAGTCGAGGTCGAGCAGCGAATAGCCCACCGTGCTCGTCCACTTTTCATCCCAGTTGATGTCGTAGAACGCGCTCACGCCGATCACTGGAATCAACTCGCCCTTCAATGGGCTTCTCGGGTTGTCGAAATCCTCCACCACCGCGATGTCGGAGGTCGAGTCGTTCATGTAGTTCTCGACTCCCTCGCCATAGAGGAGCGAGCCCTTGAGAGCGCTGCCGTTCGGGCCGATCTTGATATTGGAGCTCAGGTTGAAACCCCATCCGGTCTCTTCACCAGACAAATCGAATTCGTCGTCGGTGAAATCGTCCCATTCGATCTGGCGCAGAATGCCGGCAATCTCGACATATCCCCAGTCACCGGTATGGCGGTACTCAGCCGACAGATCGGGCAGCGGAAAGCGCGGTTTGAGTCCTCGCGTCTCGATGATGTTGTCGTAGTCGCTGCTGTCGCTGCTGGCGCCCGGCCTTTCGAGCGCAATCGAGACATGGTTGTGCTCGCTCATGATCGGCATGTAGCGCACCTGCACATTGCGGAAGAAGGCCATGCCCGACGGCCCCCAGTAATCCTGGGAGTTCGGGAACACATCGATGTCCATGAACGGGCTGTGGAACTGGCCAGCGCCGAACTTCTTGTACTCGACGTAGGCGTGGCGCAGCCGAATGGTGGTCTGCCCGGCATCACCACCGACCCCGAACATGTCGAATTCGAAGATGCCCTTGACCTGACCGGCTTTGGTTGGATACCACGATTTGACTCCAAAACGGGTCTGACGAACGCTGAACTGGGTATTGCCGTCTT
>JAUWTE010000024.1 GCA_030609765.1 Acidobacteriota bacterium | reverse complement strand
GCAGGGCTACCCGGCCTGCGTACACCGGCCATCGTCGCTGTTCAGCACCGCTCGGTGGCACCGCTGGCGGCGGCATGGCAAGAGTTGGTGGCAGGCTCAGGCACTGGAGACGGGAGCGCTGAGATGGCAACTCCCGCGCCCGATCCTCTGAAGGCCGGGGGGCCAGAGCACACCGAGGCGACCAAGCCACCCCTGTCCGACGGGATCGTCATCCCCGAGCCGGTTCGTGGCAGGGAGGTGCTCGAGGCCGTGCGGGAGTCCGGCGGCGAGGTTCTCACCGTCGATGACGATGACATCCGCGCCGCGCTGCAGGAGCTGTCGGCGGCGGGCATTTGGGTCGAGCCCACCGCCGCCGTCGCCCTGGCCGGGCACCGGAGTAGCGGCGGTAACGAGGATGACGCCGTGGTAACGACGGGTCACGGCCTGAAGACGGCGCAGTGAGCATCGCTCCCGTTGGTGCCCTGCTCGCCGGAGGCTCGAGCCGGCGCATGGGCCAACCCAAAGCAGAGATGGAGCTCGGCGCTCGGCCATTGGCCGCCTGGGCCGCGGCCTCACTGGCACATGTATGCCAGCAGCTCGTACAGGTGGGTGGCGAGCCGATTGCGGGGCTCGGCTGGCAGGTGTGGGCCGATCGCAGGGCCGATACGGGCCCGGCTGCAGGGCTGGAAACGGCCCTCCACGGCGCCGGATCAGCGGTGATCGTCTGTGCGGTCGACACACCCTTCGTGCCGTCGGGCTTGCTGCGAGCCGCGCACCGCGCCGTCCGTCACGGAGCGCTGGCCGCGGTTCCCCACTGGCGGGGTCGCTGGCATCCGCTCTGTGGCGCCTACTCCCCCGATGTCCTGCCCTTCCTCGCTGCCCGCCTCGAGGCGCGTCAGATCGACCTGCGCGGCCTCCTCGAGAGCATCGCGGTTTGGCCGCTACGCGGCGCGGCTTTGCGTGCGTTCGGAGAGCCCGACCGCATGCTGATGAACGTGAACTCACCCGACGATCTCGAGCGCGCCCGGAAGCTGGTCGGCTAGCAGCCACCCGTCGAGGAAACCGGGCTAGGCGCCAAACTTGCCGATGCGTCCCGCCTGAGCGAGCACCAGCGGCAGGAGGTCCATGCTCGGGAATGTCCCGAGAGCGCCCTGCAGGCAGGCCGTCTCGCCGAAGCCGTCGCCACCGGCGTTGGCCCGGCAGGGGCCCCCGGAGATCAGAACCGGCACGGGGTGCCAGCTATGGCTCGCCATCACCGCCGGTGTGGAGTGATCGCCGGTCACCATCACGACGTCGAAGTCATTCTCCAGGAGCCGTTCGGCAACGCGATCGGCGTTTTCGATCTCCTTGACCTTCGCATCGAAGTCGCCGTCCTCGCCGCGACTATCTGTCGTCTTGTAGTGCACATAGACGAAGTCGTGCTCCGCAACGGCATCTCGAGTGGCCTGCGCTAGACCATCGATTCCATCCTCAGCCTCGAAGACTTGCATCCCGACCGCTCGCGCCACACCGCGGTACATCGGGTAGGCGGCCACGGCGGCAGGTCGCAGACCGTACAGGTCGACCATGCTGGGCAAGGGTCTGTAGGTGTCGAAACCCCGCAATAGCACACCGCTTGCCTGCTCCTGGTCGACGAGAAGCTCGCTGGCCTTGGCAATGAACTGCGCCGCGAGTGCGGCCGTCGCCTCGGCATCGGCATGACGCGGCACGGGTTCCTTCGCCGGCACCCCGTTGGCTTGCGGGTCGGTGTCGGCGATCCTGCCGTCGAGACCCGCACCGCGCAGGATCACGCAGGCCCGGTACTGCTTGACGTGGCGCACGAAGCACTCCACGTCACCGTCCAGCTCGATTGCGTCGAGTCGTTCGGCCAGCGGCGCCCCCACGGGCGTGTCGATGCGCCCCGCCCGCCGGTCCACGACATTTCCCTCGGCGTCGACGGTACAGAAGTTGATGCGCGCGGCAACGTCACCAGGACGCAGGTCAAAGCCGATGCCCAGCGCCGCCAGCACGCCACGGCCAACCAATGTCTCCACCGGGTCGTAACCGAAGAGCGCCAGGTGCGCCGGGCCACTCCCGGGCGCCACACCGGGCAGAACCGGCGTGATCAAACCGCTCGATCCCTCGCGCGCCAGGCGGTCGAGCGTCGGTGTTTTCGCAGCCTCCAGCTCGGTGGACCCACCGGGGGTGAGCGGCAATCCGCCGAGGCCGTCGATGACGTAGTAGAGAATCCGGTTGTCGGCCGGGTGAGCGATCTGGCTATAGATCTCGAGACGGTTCATTGTTCGTTCACGCTGTCGCTTGTTCGCACTGCGTAGAGGCCCGCAGCCGCTAGGCCTGCCGGGCCGGGAAGAAACGTAAGGCGAGGATCGTGAAGATGATGCCATGCCCCGCCAGGAACGTCCCTTTGAGCGTGCCGCTGATCTTCGATTGGCCGATCCTTTGCCGGTATCGTACCGGTACCTCGACGACGCGCAAGCCTCGCTGTAGCGCTTTCACCTGCATCTCGGCGTTCCAACCGTAGGCCGGGTCGCGCATCTGCAGGCTTTGCAGAGACTCCCATCGAATGGCACGGAAGGGCCCCATATCCGTATAGGAGTGATCGAATAACAGGGAAATTAACCAGGTGGCCAAGCCGTTCCCCCAGCGCACCTGCGGTGGCAGAACGCCGCTGCCGGCGAGCTCGACGCGGCTGCCGCACACGAAGTCGGCTTCGTTGTCGAACAAAGGGGACAGAAGAACGGGCAGATCCTCGGGATAGTCGCTGTGATCGGCGTCGAGAAACACGACGATCTCTGGTGGGTTGTCGAGAAGGTGCGCCAGACCCGCCTGGCAAGCGCAGCCGTATCCTGGACGCTCCTCCCACACGACTTCAGCGCCCGCGTCCCGGGCGACCCGGGCCGTTTCGTCTTCGCTGCCGTTATCGACCACCACGATTCGATCGGCCATTCCGGCGGGAATCTCCGCCAGAACTCGAGGCAGCGCCTCCTCCTCGTTACGGGCGGGCATGACGATGGCGACCGACATGGGTGGACTCACGATGAGGTCAGGTGAGAACGGAACGGGGAGACGGATACTGGGCACAACGATTTCAAACAGAATGAAACGGGATTGAGCGAGCCATGATTCTAGCAGGCGGGTTTACCGGGTCCCGGGAATCGTGCCGATGCGTCACGCAACATGTGGTGTTACATCCAACTGTGTGGTCTCTCCCACCCTCCGCGTTGCCACGTGAACGGGGCTCTGCTATACACCCACAGTTCCCAGCTATCCCTCGGACGAAACGACCATGCTCGCTGCCGCCCTGACTTTGCTCGCCACATTCACTGCCGTCGGCATGTTGCTGTCTTCAGCGGTGGGTCGGGCACCCACTGGTCCGGGGTTCCATCGCCTGACCTTATGGATTGCGCTTGCTTTCATGGCCCTCGGTCTCGGCTTCAGGATGGGACCATGGGTAACCACTCTGCCCCCGCTGACCACGGCGGCAGCCGCACTCTATGGCGTCGCTTTTCTCGCGGCGGTGGTTTTTTCAGCACGCTACGATGCGGATGAGCAGAAGAGGCGATTCCTATGGATCGACATTGCCGCGGCCGCGGGAGTCGTGGCCATCGTCAGCGATCCTGTGCTGCGCACCTGGGAGGCTGAAAGCACGGTTCTCGCGGCGCGTCTATACGAGGTCGGTCTTGCCACCGTCGCCCCGGCTCTGGGTGGCGTACTCTACGCGATGCTGCTGGCGCACTGGTATTTGATTGAGCCCAAGCTGCCGACGGCGCCCTTGCGCCGCGTTCTGCTGCTTTTCGCGGCCACCGAGGCAATCAAACTCGCCCTGCTCGTGGGCCTTGTCGCCTTCCACTGGCCCCACTGGGTGGCGGCCGAGGGTGGCTTGCTGCGCGCCTTCAGCCTGGGCAACGCTTTGTTTGTCGCCATGCGCCTATTTCTCGGAGTGCTGGCCCCTCTCGGCCTCACCTGGATGACCTGGAAGACGGTCGAGATCCGTTCGATTCAGTCGGCAACCGGTATCCTGTACGCGGCGGTCGTGTTCGTTCTGTTCGGAGAGGTCATCTCCGCCTACTTGTCCCTGGCAACCGGCCAGCCCTACTGACCCACGCGACCCATGCGAGTGATTCGATGAGCTACAGCCTGGAGTGGCGCTGCCCAGCCTGCCGGAAGCCCGATATCGAGGACTTGAACGGGATGGACCTTGCTGGGACGAGCCAGAGGGCGGCAGGGCCGAGGGGGGCGGGGCCGAGCGGGGCGGATCAAGGAGGTGCTGAGCGGGGAGGTGCTGGCGAGCTGCACTGTCTTCATTGCGACCACCGGCAGAGCTTCCCTGAGGATGTCCGCACGAGCAACGGAGCCTGGGTCGATCCTCTGACCCGCTGCCTTGCCTGTGGCAGCGAGCGTTTGTTCGCCCAGAAGGACTTCAATCGCAAGCTGGGAGTGGCCGTCGTCATAGTCGGGGCGGTGCTTTCGCCATGGACCTACGGCGCCAGCTTGGTCGTCTGCCTGTTGTTCGACTACGGCCTCTACTATCTGGTGCCGGAGATCACCGTCTGCTACGGCTGTGATGCCATTCACCGAGGCTTTTCGCACAATCCAGCCCACCGGGCCCATGACCCGATTTTGGCCGAGCGCTTCCGCCGCAAGGCGCAAGAAGAGGTGACCGGAGGGGACCTCCCCGAGGGGGACAGCGAGCAGCATGATTGAGGCCCGCTCGAGGGCCAGGAATCGGCGCTGGCGTAGGCGGGTCGTACGTTTGACACTTCCGAGACTGTCCAGTAGTTTTTCTGGACTGACACGCGTGGGATTCCCAGACATTGACCATGACGGATACGACTGCCCCGGAACCCGAAGGCTCTGAGGAGACCGCTGAATCCAGCCGCCTCCAGGTCGCTATGGGGTTCTTCATCCTGCCCCTACTGATCGTCGTTGGCGGCATCGCCGTGTTTCTTCTTTTCGGCGTCATCGCCCACGAGAACAAGCCGGCGGGTGAGTACCTCGCTGAGGTCACAGGTGGGGGAATCAACGAGCCGTGGCAAGCGGCCTTCCATCTCGCCCAGATGCTGGCTGTGGATGACAGCCTGCGGGGAGACGAAGACACCGCGAATGCCATCGCCCGGGCACTGCAGCACCGCAACGCGGAGGATCCGCAGGTTCGGCAGTTCCTCGTGCTCGCCCTGGGCAGCGTAGGCCATTCGTCATCAGTTACCGTGCTTGTGCCGATTCTGGAGGATGCCGATGCCGATGTCCGCCTGAGGGCGCTGATGGCGGTCGGCAGTATCGGGACGCCAGCCGCTTCCGCCGCGGTGCCGGCGGTGGCAGATCTTCTCGACGACGAGGATGTCGGAATCCGCACCTACGCCGCCTACCTTCTGGGCACGCTCGAGGAAACGTTCGCGGTCGGATCGCTTACGGTCGCGCTCAACGACCCGGCATTTCAGGTGCGCGGCAACGCCGCTGTGGCCCTGGCCCGGCTGGGCGATGACGCGGGCCTCGACGAGCTACGCAGGATGATCGATCGGACTTATCTCGGCGCCAACCCCGACTTGAGCCCACAGCAGCAGCAAGACGCGATGATTGCGGCAATACAGGCTCTGGGCCTCCTGAACGCTCGCGAGACTGAAGAGCAGTTGCAGGACGTTCACGACAATGATCCCGACCTGCGCGTGCGCGAGACAGCACGCCTGGTGCTTGCTGAAATGCATGATCGCGGTTGACCATGGGGCCCAGGCTCCGAGTCGACCGATCGAGACCCATCACGAACTGAGACCAACGCACGTAGCGAGACAAAACGATGGCTGAAAGCAAGGCCGCAGAGGCAACGCTCGACAAGGGTGAAGCTGAGGTCAAGAAGGATCGGCGCGAGCTGCTGAAATCGATTCCTTGGCTGGGGATCGCCTGGGGTGCTCTGGCGGCCGCTGTGGGGGGACTTCTGACCGGCATCTTGAGATTTCTATATCCCAACGTGCTCTTCGAGCCTCCACAGACCTTCAAGATCGGCCTCCCTGAGGAGTATCAGGTTGGCGAGGTGGCTACCCAGTGGAAGGATCGCTACGGCGTCTGGGTCGTCCGCAATGATGAAGGTTTCTACGCGCTCATCACCGTTTGTACCCATCTCGGCTGTACTCCAAACTGGTTGTCCAGCGAGAACAAGTACAAGTGCCCCTGCCACGGCAGCGGCTTCTACAAGAACGGCATCAACTTCGAGGGTCCGGCGCCGCGTCCTCTGGAGCGCGCTGCCATCGTTCTGGCCGAGGATGGTCAGATCGTCGTGGACAAGTCTCGCAAGTTCCTCTATGAACGGGGGGGATGGGACGATCCGAGCTCGTTTCTGCTCTACACTGCCTGATCGAATAGCATCGCAAGTGCCATGAGGATTCGGGAGCAAGGCTAAAGATGGGTCGCATCAAGAATTCGTTCAACGAACTGACACGATCATCGATGTGGAAGTCGGTCTTCCGCCACAAGCTGCCCAGGGATGACAAGAACCGGGCGCTGGCGATCCTGACCAACGTTTTCTTCCACCTCCATCCCGTACGCATCCGTAAGCAAGGGGTGCGAATCTCGTACACATGGTGCATGGGTGGGTTGTCCTTCTTCCTGTTCCTGGTGCTCACCGTCACCGGCATCTTGTTGATGTTCTACTACCGCCCCACAACGCAGCATGCCTACCCGGACATGCTCGACCTCTCGGAGTCCGCCACGCTCGGGCTGATGAGGGAGATGCATCGCTGGTCGGCCCACTTGATGATCATCACGGTGTGGCTGCATATGCTGCGCGTGTTTCTGACCGGCTCCTACAAGCCGCCGCGGGAGTTCAACTGGGTCGTGGGCGTGGTGCTGATGGTGCTGACCCTTCTCCTCTCCTTCACTGGTTACCTACTGCCCTGGGACCAACTCGCCATGTGGGCGGTAACCGTGGGCAGCAACATGGCCCGTGCAACGCCCTTCATGGGAGTCGAGGGACCGGGCGCCCAGCTCATGCAGCTCGGTAATGTGCCGCTGATAACGGCCGGGTCCGACGTTCGCTTCGTGCTGCTGGCCGGTCGCTTCGTCGGTGAGGGCGCCCTGCTCAGGTTCTACGTACTGCACTGCATCGGCATTCCGTTCGTTTTCGTTCTGCTACTGGCCGTCCACTTCTGGCGTGTGCGTCGTGACGGCGGTATCTCGGGCCCCGGTAAGGGCGGGCCCCTGCCGCTCTAGGGGGAAACGGTGCTCGATTCGATCCAAGCCATTATCGACAGGTTGTTCGCGCCGGAGATCCTGCTAACGGCATCCATCGTCCTGCTCCTTCTGTTCTTCAAGTACAGGAAGTTCTGTACGCAGAACAAATGGATGATCATGCTCATCCTCGGCGGCCCGGTCGTGTATTTCGCGCTGTCGGCCTTCGAGGAGAACTTCTGGATCCAGTTCAGCAAGCCCGACAACCTGCCGATCACATTGATGCTCTGGTTGGTCATCTTTTTTGTCTGGCTCGCCATGCGCAAAGGGGTAGAAAACGACGAGAGAGTGGCAGCCGGAATGCCGGTCGCCGAGGATACGAAGGAGCAGAAGGAAAAGGTCTTCGTCTGGCCCGACCTGATTTACATCGAGTTCCTGATGCTGCTGGCCGTTTTCATCGGGATCCTGGTCTGGTCAATCCTGATCCCGGCGCCGCTCGAGGAGCCTGCCAACCCGCAACTCACGCCGAATCCTTCAAAGGCACCCTGGTACTTCCTCGGACTACAGGAAATCCTCGTCTACTTCGACCCGTGGCTGGCGGGGGTGGTGATCCCGTCGCTGATCGTCATCGGGCTCATGGCCCTGCCCTATATCGACCCGAACCCGCGAGGCAACGGCTACTACACGTTCAGCGAGCGCCGCTACGAGATCCCGATCTTCTTGTTCGGGTTCTTGATCTTGTGGATCCTGTTGGTGTTCCAGGGAACGTTTCTGCGCGGTCCGAACTGGAACTTTTACGGGCCGTACGAGTACTGGGATGTCCACAAGATCGTTCCACTGACCAACGTGCAGCTTTCCGAGTACATCTGGGCGCGCCTGCTCGGCGTGGGCCTGCCCGCCTTCTGGCTGGTGCGTGAGATCTTCGGCATCATCCTGTTGCTGATGTACTTCGTAGCACTCCCCGTCTTGCTGGCCCGCAAGTGGTTCAACAAGTTCTACGTGCAGATGGGTGCGGTGCGCTACGGCATCGCCGTCTTCCTGTTTCTGATGATGGTGTTCGTTCCCATCAAGATGTATCTACGCTGGATGATCAACCTGAAGTACTTCGTGGCGTTACCTGAGTTCTTCTTCAACATCTGAGATTGAAGGCGAATGGCTAAGAAGCGCAAGGGTGTCTACTACTACGACATCGACAAGCTGAACTTCATCTTCGCGATGCTGGCGATCGCCACGCTGATCGGCGTCGCCTGGATGATCTGGGACGATTACGCCCGCGAGTGGAAGTCGTATCAACGCCAGTTCCGCGTCATCGAAACCGAGGTCACGCAACAACAGCTTGCCGACGTGGAGGCACAGGTCGACCAGCAAGAGCTGACGCGACTGCAGCAGCAGCGTGACAGCGCGGAGGAGTCACTGGCGGCGCAGCAGGAGGCCTTCTCGGCGCTCCAGGACGAGCTCGTGTCGGCGCAAAAAGTATTGGATCAGGCCGACCAGGAGTCGCGCTTCGCGGGCTCGACCTTCGATGCAAGACGTTGGGAATACGAAGAAGCAGCGCACGCGGGTGGTGGCGAGGCACCTCGGCAGCTGGCCCGCATGGAAGAAGCAGCGGCTGCGGTGGCCGAGACTCGGGCGCACCTGGAGGAAGTGACCACCGAGCGTGACCGCATCCAGGGCGAGATCGACGAGTTGCTCGCCAATTTGGACGATGCCTTGGCCGGATTGGCTTCGATGGCACGAGAGATCGAACGCCTGCAGGACCGCCTTGACGATTTGCGCTTCGGCTTCGTGTACGCCGTGCGCAACGCGCCGATGCTGGACGCTTTGAATCCGTCCTTGCGAATCAAACAGGCCGTCATCGACGACCTGCCGGTGGACCTGAACTTCGCCGGCGCCCCGCGTGTCGATCGCTGTGAGACCTGTCATCTGGGCATCGCCAACCCCGCCCTCGAGGGCCAGCAGCAGCCGTTTGCCGCCCACCCACGCCTCGATCTTTTCGTTGCCGATACGTCACCTCACCCGATGGGTGAATTCGGTTGTTCGAGCTGCCACCTGGGTAAGGACCGCGCCACATCCTTCGTCTCGGCCGTCCACACCCCCGACAGCGAGAGCGAAGAGCACCGCTGGGTCGATGAGCACGGTTGGGCGCCCACCCATTTGTGGGAGTGGCCGATGCGGCCTTCCTACGAAACGGAGGCGTCGTGCCTGAAGTGCCACATGGATGACACGTGGCTGCCTGACGCCCCGGTACTCGAATATGGCCTCGAGCTCGTCGAGACCCTGGGCTGCTACGGCTGTCATGCGCTGAAACGCTTCGAGGAAGCTCGCAACACCGGCCCGAGCCTCGAGCACGTCGGCGTCAAGACCACGCAAGAGTGGGCCTATGGCTGGGTCTCCGACCCCAAGGGCTTCCGTCCCGACACCCCGATGCCAAGCTTCTTCGGCAACGAGAACAACTCCGACGAGTACTGGCAGTCACGCAACGTCGTCGAGGCCGACTCGATGGTGGCCTATGTTTTCGAAAGCTCCACCGACATCGAGCTCGAGACGCCGTCCCGCGGCGGGGATGTCGCGAGCGGCCTGCAGCTTTTCGAGAGCGTCGGATGCCAAGGCTGTCACATCGCCGATGAGCCGGGCTCCGAGGGCTTCCCCACCGATGAGCCGCGCTTCACCGGGTATCGCTTCCGCGGCCCGAATTTGTTCGGCATCGGCAGCAAGGTCAACGAGGACTGGCTCTACACCTGGGTGAAGGGTCCCGAGCACTACTGGGCGGAAACAGTGATGCCGAACCTCCGCCTCACCGACACCGAGGCTACCGACCTCACTGCCTATCTCATGAGTCTGCGGCAGCCCGGCTGGGAGAACCAGTCGCTGCCGGAGGTGGATGAGGCGCTGCGCGACGATGTGCTGCTCGAGTACCTGCGCAACCAGCTCAGCAGCGTCGATGCCGAGGCCCGGCTAGCAGCCATGGACAACCACGAGAAGCGGCTCCTTCTCGGGCAGCAGCTCATCGCCCGCTACGGGTGCAACGGCTGCCACACCATCCCCGGCTTCGAGGGCAGCGGTCGCATCGGCACGGAGCTGTCGGCCTGGGGTAGCAAGGCGGTAGCGCAGCTCGACTTCGGACTGCTCGACCTGCCGCACGAGCGTCGCGCCTTTCTCGAGCAGAAGCTGGAAGCTCCCAGAAGCTTCGACGATGGCAAGGTGAAGGCTCCGCAAGAGCTCACCCGCATGCCCGACTTCGTGCTCACGGACGAAGAAGTCGGCGCCATCTCGACCGCTATCCTCGGTTACACCGACGAGGAAATCCCCGACAGCAAGAAGCCGGAGAAGACTCCTCGCCGCGAGGCGATCGAGGCGGGACGGCAGTTGATCGACAAATATAGCTGCCGTAGCTGCCACATCCTCGAAGAGCGCGGCGGTGCGATCCGCACGGTCATCGCCGAACAGGGCATGGCGGAGGGTAGGACGCGGCCGGCGGCGCTGGCCTTTGCGCCGCCCAATCTCAGAACGCAAGGTGCCAGGACACAGCCGGACTGGCTGTACACGTTCCTGCACGGGCCGGAGCTGATCCGACCGTGGCTTTCTGTCCGCATGCCGACCTACGGGTTCACCGATGAGGAGCTCAACACCCTGACGATGTACTTCGCCGCTGTCGATGACGCTCCGTACCCGTTCGACGAGAAGTTCACCCTGGCGCACAGCTACCCACGCGATATGGTGCGCGCGGGTGATCGCCTGGCATCCGACGACATTCTGAAGTGCTTCCGCTGCCACGTGCGGGAGGGAGTCACTCCCGCCACCGACCCTTCACAGTGGGGACCGGACCTGGCCCTGGCGGCGGACCGTCTGCGATTCGAGTGGCTGCAGGACTGGATCGCCGATCCCCAGGCCATCATGCCGGGCACCAGCATGCCGCAGTACTTCACAGATCTTTCCCCCGGCAGCAGCCCCTACGTCGATAGGGTCAGAGGGAACGCACCGATCCTAGATCAGGACCCGGTGACCCAGATCGAAGCGTTGGCTTCGTATATCATGAGTCTCGGCCAGCGATGAAACCTTTCGATTTGAAACGCTAGCCAAAACCCCAAACGTCCAGGAGGACAACAATGACGAGGAAGCTCCTCGCAGTTACAGTTGCACTTCTCCCCATGATCACGGTCATCGCGTGTGGCGGTGGCGGCGAGACCCCGCCCGCCGATGCACCGGCCGCCAGCACCCCCGCCGCTTCCGGCGGTGAGATGATCGACCCCGCCACCATCGCCGATGCGGGCGGAGTTGCCGGCTCCGTGCAGTTCGCCGGCTCCGATCCCGAGTTGCAGGTCATCCAAATGGCCGCGGACCCCTACTGCCTGTCGTCGCACTCGGGCGAGGTCGTCGCGCAACGCGTCATGGTCAACGCCAACGGCACGCTGGCGCAGATTTTCGTTTACGTGAAGGAAGGACTCGAGGGCAAGAGCTTCGCCGTGCCCGCCGAGGCCGCGAGGCTCGACCAGCAGGGCTGTATGTACATGCCCCACGTCATCGGCCTTCAGACCGGCCAGACCCTGATCGTCAGCAACAGTGACGACACGCTGCACAACGTTAATGCACAGCCCTCCAACAATACGGGCTTCAACATCGGCCAGCCGGTTGCCGGCATGGAGTACGAGCATGCGTTCGAGAATCCGGAAATCATGATTCCGGTGAAGTGCGACGTGCACCCCTGGATGTCGGCCTACATCGGCGTCGTTGCGAACCCCTACTTCACGATTACCGATGCCGAGGGCAATTTTTCGATCGATCGCCTGCCCCCGGGCGACTATGTCCTCGAGGCATGGTCCGAGGGTCTGGGCACTCAGACGATCAACGTAACCGTCGCGCCCAACGAAACCGCCGAGGCCAACTTCAGCTTCGGCACCTAGGGGCCGACCGGGCCGGGTCCCACGGAGCACGTCGAGCTGAATAGCTCGAACGAGCCCCGCGGCCCGCACAAGAGGTACGGCATGGACCCTGCTCGCGTGGGGACACACGCGAGCAGGGTCCACCGCTGATTATCATGGTTCGTCCCGCCGAGCCCCGTGCCAATGTTTGGCTGCATCGCTTCGCGATGCTCACCGCCGCCGCCACGTTTTTCTTGGTGATCGCGGGCGGTCTGGTCACCAGCACCGGCTCCGGACTTTCGGTCCCCGATTGGCCTTTGTCCTATGGTCAGTACTTCCCTCCCATGGTCGGCGGGATCTTCTTCGAGCACGGTCACCGCATGGTGGCGGGTGCTGTCGGTTTGCTGACCTTCGCACTGGCCACCTGGCTGTGGTTCGGCGATAGCCGCCGATGGGTGCGCGGTATGGGCCTCGGTGCCGTCGTCGCGGTGCTGACACAGGCGGCACTGGGCGGCATCACCGTGCTATTTCTGCTTCCCACCCCGGTGTCGGTAGGTCACGCTGGGCTGGCGATGGCGTTCTTCGCGCTGGTCACCTCGATCGCCCTGGTTACAGGCCCAGGCTGGTTTCGCGTGGAGCCTCGGGAGCCTGCCGCGGAGCGCTCCACTCTGCCCCGTGCCGCCCTCATTGCGGCGGGTGCCGTCTACGTGCAGATCCTCCTTGGAGCGACCGTGCGGCACACGGGATCGGGGCTCGCCTGCCCCGATTTTCCACTCTGCAACGGCCAGCTCTTCCCGGCGCTGTCATCGGCAGGCATTGGCTTCCAGCTTCTGCACCGGGTTGGTGCCCTCGTCGTCGCAGCGCTCGTCCTGTGGATCGCCTGGCGAGTCCGCAGCGAGCACCCGGACCTCACCGAGCTACAAGGACCGGCCCTTCTGGCGTTCTGCTTGCTGGTCCTGCAGGTTCTCCTCGGTGCCCTCACCGTGTGGACCGGTCTCGCCGTGACCCCGACCACCACCCACGTCGCCACTGGCGCCCTGCTGCTAGTAACGATGGTGGTCCTCACGCTACGCCTCCATCATAGGTACCCAGCGGCCGGCCACCTTCCCTCCACCGCCGAGTCGGAGCATGGGGCGGCCGCATGACCAAGTATCTTCAGCTCACCAAGCCTCGACTGAGCTCTCTGGTGCTCGTGACCGTTGCGGTCGCCTACTTCGTGGCATCGCCCGGAAACTTCGAGGCTGGCCCTTTCGCCGCTGTGCTCCTGGGCATGGCCCTCGTCGTCGGAGGTGGGAACGCTCTGAACCAGTACACCGAGCGTGAGTTCGACGCCCTGATGCCCCGCACGCAGAGTCGTCCACTTCCTAGCGGCCGCCTATCGCCCGCGGCGGCGTTGACGTTCGGTGTCGCCTGCGTGATCGGTGGGCTGGCAATTCTCACCATCGGGGTCAACCCGATCGCCGCGACGCTGGCGGCGGTGGCCGCGTTCCTGTACGTCTTCGTCTACACGCCGCTGAAGCGAAAGACTCCAATGAGCACGCTGGTTGGAGCCGTGCCGGGGGCGATCCCGCCGCTGGTCGGGTGGGCAGCAGCTCGCGGCAGCCTCGACGCGGGGGCATGGGCTCTGTTTTCGATTCAGTTCCTCTGGCAAATGCCGCATTTCATGGCCATATCCCGCCTCTACCGTGAGGACTACGAACGCGGTGGATACCCCATGCTTTCAGTTGTCGACCCCACGGGAGTCGCTCCCGGGCGCTTGAGCCTCGTCTTCGCCTTGGCACTGATTCCGGCGACCCTCGCGCCCGTGTATCTGGGTCTCCTGGGAAACGCCTACCTGGTGATCAGCCTGGTTCTGGGCGCGGGCTTTCTGGGCATGGTTATCTGGTCCTTGTTCGGGGGCGACGTGGCGCGACAGAGGTGGGTTTTTCTCAGCTCTCTCCTTTACTTGATGGGGTTGCTGGCCTTCATGCTGATCGACCGGCGGCCACCTACGGCGTAGCTAGACTCCGGATCAAGAGGATGCACTCCGAACCCCAGTGGATCGCCTGGCTGCCGACTCTCAACGCTCTACTGAACGGTATCTGCGCCAGCTTGCTGTGCGCCGGCTACTTTTTCATCCGCCGGCGCCGGATCAAAGCCCACCAGGTATGCATGACGGCGGCGTTCGGTGTGTCGGTGCTCTTTCTGGTCTCCTACCTGACGCTGCACGCCAAGGTTGGCTCGACCCCATTCACCGGGCCGGGGTGGGTGCGACCGTTCTACTTCTTCGTGCTGATCACGCACATCGTGCTGGCCGCCCTGGTCCCCTTCATGGCGCTCGCCACCCTCTGGCGTGCCTGGCACGAGCGCTTCGACGACCACGCCCGCCTGGCTCGCTGGACCCTACCCATCTGGCTGTACGTCTCCCTGACCGGGATCATCGTCTACCTGATGGTCTACGTCCTCTAAGGCCCTCTAGTCTGGGCGCATCTAAGTCGGCGAGGACGCGGATAGGCCTGCGGATGCGAGGCGCGCGCAGCGAGGGGGACGCAGGCGTACCTTTAGGTACGTCGAGGACACCAAGCAAGCGCAACGAAGCAGACGTGGGCCTAGCCGCGTCCTCAGAGGAACTCGCCGTCGCGGGCGATGATCTCGCCGGCCTTGATGACGGCTGCCGGCGGCGTCTGGCCGAAGCGGTAGGGTAGCTCACCGAAGTCATCCGCCCGGTACCACTGCAGGTCGGCCTGCTTGCCGGGCTCCAGGGTGCCGATGATGTCGCCGCGCCCAACGGAGTGAGCGGCGTTGCGGGTCGCCGCCACCAGGGCCGCGGCCGGGCTCATGCGCATCAGCATGCAGCCCAGCGCGACGATCAAGCTCATCCTGTCGACGGGACAGGTACCGGGGTTGAAATCGGTCGCCAGTGCGAGCGGCACACCGGCAGCCTGCAGGCGCGCCGCCGGGGCCTGCCGGCGCGACATGAGGTAGAGCGGAACTCCCGGCAACATGACCGCGATGACACCCTCCCG
>JAUWTE010000197.1 GCA_030609765.1 Acidobacteriota bacterium | reverse complement strand
GGCAGCAGGCTCCTGACGTCGACGGGCTTCTTCTCGCCCTCGGCTTTGCCTTTGTCTTTGCCGCCGATGCTCACTCCCGAGTGGCGATAGAAGTTGTACTCGGGCCGTTTCCCCACACCGCTGATCAAGAGCTCGTCCTTCTCGTCGAGAAGATGATTACGGTCGTATTCACCCATTTCATAGTCGGGTGTCAACTGGATCGCGTAGGTGGGGCAGGCTTCCTCACAGAAGCCACAGTAGATGCAGCGGGAGAAGTTGATGCGGAACCACTCCGGGTAGCGCTTGCCGTGCTCGTCCTCCGTGGCCTGCATGCTGATGCAGTCGACAGGGCAGACGACGGCGCACAAGTAGCACGATACACAGCGCTCCTGGCCGTCGGGGTCACGAGTGAGCACGATCCGACCACGGTTTCGCGGCGCGATCGGCGCGCGCTCCTCTGGATACTGATAGGTGACGCGGCGATGGAACTGGTGCCTGAAGGTGACGCTGAGGCCCTTCAGGAGACTGACCGCACCGCTCAGCAGGGAACGCATCGGCTAGCCTCCCGCTGACCTGGCGACGACGAGTGCGCCGGTCACCAGAAGGTTGAGGATGGCTACGGGCACCAAGATCTTCCAGCCAAAGGCCATCAGCCGATCGTAGCGAACCCGCGGGAACGTCGCCCGCACCCAGATGAAGACATAGATTATCGCGGCCATCTTGATCGCGAACCAGACGATGGTCGGCAACCACGGGCCATTGCCACCACCCAGGAACAAGGCTGTCGCGATGGAGCTGAACAGCACGAGTGCCAGGTATTCGCCGAGAAAGAAGAAGGCGAACTTCATGCTGCTGTACTCGGTGTGGTAGCCCGCGACGATCTCGTTTTCCGCCTCTGGAAGATCGAAGGGTGACCTCTTGCTCTCCGCCAGGCCGGCAATCAAGAAGATCAGGAAAGCAACTGGTTGCAGAACCACATAGGGCAGGCCCTCCTGGGCGGCGACGATCTCCCGCAAGTTGAACGAGCCGGCCAGCGCGACCACGGAAGCGACTGACAACCCCATTGCCAGCTCATAGCTGATCATCTGGCCGGCGGCGCGCACGGCGCCCAGAAGTGAGTATTTGCTGTTGGATGCCATGCCGGCCAGCATGATGCTGTAGACGCTCAGGGAGGAGAGCGCCAGGAAGTACAGCACGCCGATGTTCAGGTCGACGAGGGCCCCGGCGGCGGTGAATGGCACGACAGCGAAGCTCAGCAGCCCGGTGGCGACGATGATCGTCGGCGCCAGGATAAAGGGCACGCGATCGGCGAACGGCGGGGTCCAGTCTTCCTTGGTGAAAAGCTTGATCGAGTCGGCGACGAGTTGTAGCAACCCGAACGGTCCCACCCGATTCGGACCGTAGCGATCCTGGAAAGCAGCGAGGAGGCGGCGCTCCACCCACACGAGCATCGACGCGCTGGCCATCGCGAGTGCCAGCGTCAGCACCATGCGCACGATGACATCGAGCGTGCCGCTCATGGCTGCTCCTTCTCCGGCTCCCGCTGCTCTACCTGCCCGGTGATCTCGACCGTTGCCCAGCATGGCGCTTGCCACCACGCCGTCTCGGGATAGCCGGCGGGAAGTCCCGCCACGTGGATGGGCAACGTCTCGTCGATGCGAACGGTCAAGCTGAGCTCCCGCATCTCCTCGTCGATGCCGAAGCGCAGGTCATACCTGCCATCTTCCACCACTCCCAGCGACACGGCGGTATCGGGGTTGAGCAACATATAGGCCGGCGGCATCGATTCCGCCACCGCCGGTGCGCGCCGCGACGTTTCTTCGGATCCGAAGACCTCGCTGATGCCGCAGAGCATCAAAACGGCCTCCAGCTTACCCGTGGGTACGGCAGCCACGCTGACTGTCTGCAGCCCCGCGCCGTCACTCCCGGTCCTGATATCACCGGGCTCGATGAGGCGCAGGCCGGGGTCTCCGCCGTGCAGGGGGCCACCGACTTCGATCTGGAACCGATTGACGGCCTCGCTCGAGTTCCACCCCGGCGACCAGTAGCGCGGCAGCAGAGATGTGGGGCCACGACCTTGATAGCCTTCCATGGAGAACGCGAACGGAGTGTCGGTATCCTCGGGCGGCTGTACGTGCTGTCTGACGTCGGTCATGTCGGGCATCGCGTTGCGCCCAGAGGAGCGTATCGACAGGCGCGGAATACGTTGCTGGAGTAAGCGGAAGTCTCCAGGCGGAGCGATCTCGACAACCTGCCTGAGGCTCGAGTGTGCCGCCGCTAATGCGGCCGTAACGTGGTGAGTCGCGGTCCACTCGAGGGCCGCTTCCGACCCCTCTTGCTGACTATCGACGAGAAGATCACGCAGGACTCGCCAGCTCGTGCGTGCCTCTCCGGCTGCCGCCTTGACCTGGAAATAGCGCTGCGCCCGGCCTTCGCTGCTCACGAACGTGCCGCTGGACTCTGCCGCGGCGGCAACCGGCAGGGTCCAATCGGCCCCTTCCACGGTAGAGGTCTCCAGTTGATCCAGAACGATCAATGTCTCGAGCTTGGCGAGAGCGTTTGCCAGGCGTTCCGGGTTGCCGCTGCGCCTGAACAGATCGTTCTCGCAGACGATCAGAGTGGAGACCTTACCTGATTCGATGGCAGATAAAAGGTTTTCGAGCGACGGTCCCTCGCCGGCGTCCAGCATCGTAACGCCGAGCGTGTTGGGCTCGGGCAGGGCGAGGCTGACAAGCGGTTCTTTGCTCCCACCAGAGGTCGACACGAGCGCCTGGGCAACCTGGATCGCAGCCTCCAGCACGCCGCGATGACGAGCCGACGTTCCTGCGATCACCAAGGGGCGCCGGGCCGCGGAGAGGGCCGCCGCGGTGTCCCTGACACGATCATGAGTGCCCGGCGGCAAGCTGTCTCGCAAAGCCTCTGGTGGCTCGGGCGTGCCGCGCAGGGTAGCGACGATGGCGGCGCCGAAGCGGGCGGCTTGATCGGGATCCAGATGCAAGTCATCGGCGGCGAACTTCGACAGGCGGCCGCGCCGCAAGCTGGTCAGCGTCAGCCGGCACCCTGCATTCCGGCATGCCTGGGTCATTGCGAGGTCCAGCAAGGGGGCCTCGCTGGTGACATCCGCGCCGAGGACGAGAGCCACGTCCACGCTGTTGGCATCGCGCAGGCTGGCGCAGCGAACCGATGTGCTCTCGAGGAACTCGAGAAAGCGCGTCACGATGCGACGTTCCTCATCGGCGAGGCCGGGGTTGAAGCGCTCGGCTCCCACGATCTCTCGCAGCACGAAGTTCGACTCCAGGCTGGCACGCGGGGATCCCACTGCCGCGAGGGTGCCATTGGCACGGGCTTCGCTCAGAATGCCGGCGATTGCCGCGGTGCTGGTTTCCCAGTCATCAGGCGCCCCGTCATCAGTGCGTGATGCGGGTGCCAGGAGGCGGTCATTCCCGTTGACGTATTCATAGCCGAACCGTCCCCGATCGCAGAGCCAGTAGCCGTTGACCTCGCTGTTGTAGCGGCTGGTGACGCGGCGCAGTGTTCCATATCGGGAAGCCGGCAGCGTGTTGCAGCCCAGTCCACAGTGCGTGCAGATGGACGGAGCCGACTGCAGGTCCCACTTGCGAGTGAAGTGGCGATGCAGGGTTTTGTCGGTGAAGACACCGGTCGGACAGACCTCAACGAGGTTGCCGGCAAACGGCAACTCCAGAGCTCCCTCCTCGAAACGACCGAAGTAGACGTGGTTTTTCGAGGCGAACACCCCTAGGTCCTCGCCGCCGGCATACTCACGATAGAAGCGCACGCACCGGTAGCACTGGATGCAGCGGTTCATCTCGTGGTGGATGAAAGGCCCGAGATTCTGATTCGTGAAAGTGCGCTTGCGGCCGCGGTAGCGCCGGTGCGCGTGCCCGGTCATCACCGTCATGTCCTGCAGATGGCACTCGCCGCCCTCGTCACATACCGGGCAATCGTGCGGGTGGTTGATCATCAACCACTCGATGACCGAACGGCGGAACTCCGCGGCCTCCGGGTCGGCGATCGAAATCCGCGCCCCATCGGTGGCCGGCATCATACAGGAGGTGACCAGGCGCCCCTGTTTGTCGTCCTCGTCTCGGTACTGCTTGACGGCGCACAGGCGGCACGACCCCACCGAGCCGAGCTCGGGGTGCCAGCAGAAGTAAGGCAGCTCGAGCTTGTTGTCGAGGATGGCCTCCAGGAGGTTGCGGCCCTCCGCGACATCGTAGGTCTTGTTGTCGATCGTAACCTTAGGCATCGTCAGCATCTCGCCCGGGTCACCATGCGGCCCGAGGCGTCAAGTTTCGCCCTTGTTCTCCGCTTCCGTTCGGGGGCAGTGCCGGGGGATGCTCATAGGGGCATCCGCCGCTGCTGATATGGGTTTCGAACTCCTCTGGGTACTTCTCGAGCGCCGACACCATGGGCCCCTCAGCTCCCATGGCGAGCGCACAGAATGCGTTCGGGCCGATCATCTTCATCTCACGCAAAAGAAGCTCGGCATCGCCGGGCTCGCCGCGTCCTTCCTCGAGGTCGCGCAAAACATCGACAATCCAGGAGATCCCCTCGCGGCAGGGGGTACACCATCCACAAGACTCTCGCGCGAAGAAGCTCTGCAAGTTGAGGCTGATCCCGACGATGCAGGTGCGGTCGTCGATGACGATGACTCCTGCGGTGCCGAGACGGTTCTTGGCCTTGTCCAGGGAGGTGAAATCCAGGCGCGTGTCGAGCTCCTCCGGGGACATCAGCATGGTGGCGGCACCGCCGGGAATCGCAGCCTTGAACTCCAAGCCGTCCCGCATGCCGCCGCAATGCTCGAATACCAGCTCCCTGAGCGTTACGCCGATCGGCAGCTCGTATACCCCGGGGCGCCTTACTTTACCGCTGACGCAATAGAGCTTCGTGCCTGCGTCCTCGCCGAGCCCGAGACGGCGAAACCACTTCGCCCCGTTGTTGACGATGTGGGGCACACAGCTCAACGTCTCGATGTTCTGGACGATCGTCGGCTTGCCGAACAGCCCGCTGATAGCGGGGTAGGGCGGCCGCGATCGTGGGTTGGGGCGACGGCCTTCGAGAGCGTTCATCAACGCTGTCTCCTCCCCACAGATATAGCGTCCAGCGCTGACATGCGTGTGCAGCTCGAAGTCGAACCCGCTGCCGAGGATATTCTTGCCGATGTAGCCGGCAGCCTCGGCCTCGGCGATGGCATGGCGCAGCAGATCGGCGCCACGCTGATATTCGGGGCGCAGGAAGATGTACCCGACGGGCGCCCGCACGGCGTAGGCCGAGAGGATTATTCCTTCGATGAGCTGATGCGGATCTCCGTGGATCAACATGCGGTCCTTGAATGTCCCCGGCTCCATCTCGTCGCCGTTGGCGATCAGGTACTTGGGAGTCGGTGAGTCAGGACCCTGCGGCACGAAGCCCCACTTCATCCCGGTGGGGAAGCCGGCGCCACCCCGACCTCTGAGGTTCGATTCCTTGACCAGCTCGAGGAGCTGGTCGGGGCTCATCTCGCCCAGGGCTTTGCGGACGGCGGCGTAGCCGCCGGCCTGCTCGTAGCCGTCGCGATCGAGCGGCTCTCGGCCGGGCTCGATATTGGCGGTGAGGACAGGCGTGATCTCAGTCATGATCACCCCCGTGCGAGCCGGTGTCCTCGAGCCCGAGGATCTGGTCGACTTTTTCCGGCGTCAGGTCATGGAAGAGCTCGTCGCCCACGATCATCGAGGGTGCGTGGTCACAGTTGCCCAAACAGACCACGGGGACGAGCGTGAAGCGGCCGTCGGCGGAGGTTTCCCCCATGCGGATGGCCAGGCGATTCTCGATATGCCGGCGGATCCTGTCGGATCCACACATCCAGCAGGAGATGCTGTCGCATAGGCAGATCACGCGCTCCCCGACCGGCTGCCGAAACAGCAGGTTGTAGAAGGTAGCGAGACCATCGAGCTCGGCAACCGGCAGCCCGAGGTAGTCGGCCGCGTCGCGCATGGACTCGTCCGATAGATAGCCGCGGTGCTTCTGCAACCATTTCAAGACGCTCACCGAGGCCGCGCGTACGGTCGGATAGTGCGACCGCATCTCGTCGAGCTCTACGCGTTCCTCGGGAGTCAGCATCTAATCCTCATCGCGACCTCATCGGTCGACATCGCAACTTCATCGATCAACGTCCGCCAGCACATAGTCGAGGCTGCCGAGCACGGATAGCAGGTCGGCAAGCAAGTGGTGACGAGACATCAGGGGTACGGCCTGTATGTGGGCGAAAGACGGCGTGCGAATGCG
>JAUWTE010000320.1 GCA_030609765.1 Acidobacteriota bacterium | reverse complement strand
GGGCGTGCTGTCGGCATAGATCCCCACGCGGTTCGCCAGGATCAGATTCTCCTCCAGGACCAGATCGTCGATGTCCTTCAGCAGGAGGCCATATGCGGTGGCCCCCTCGCGATTCTCCGAAATGCGATTGCAGCGCATTTGCAGGCCATTGGAGTACATCAGGGCTGCCCCGAGGAGGTTCATGCTCAGCGTGTTGTGCACGAAGTTGGAGTTTTCCGAGTACATGGAGTGGACCCCGTATCGGCAACCCGTGACGAAGTTATTTTCCGCCAGCACATCGTCCGCGAACGTCAGGTAGATGCCGTCGCGAGCATCGGCGATGTGGTTGTCGAGGATCCGGACGCCCTTCTGGTGCCAAAGAATGATGGCGTGTCCAGGGCGTGCACCGTATCGATGACCGGGTCTGATCCGGTTGCCAATCACCTGGTTGGACCCACCGTCCGACAGGTGGATGCCGAAGTAGACATCCTCGACGACGTTGTCCTCGATACGGTGGCCACTACCTCGCACCTTGATGCCGGCAGCCTCCTGGGTCACCGCGCGCCCACTGTTGCGAACCTCGAAGCCACGGAAGACGACCCCTTCTCCGGAGATCGTCACCACGCTGCCGTCGCCGCCCCCGTCGATCACGGGCCGGTCGACACCGACAAGCGTGAGGGGACCCTCGATGACAATCGGCCCCTGGTGGAGCCCTGACTCGATGACGAGCGTCGATCCAGGGACCGCCACGGCAATTCTCTCCTGTAGGCTCATGCGCCCATCCTGCGGCTTCGCCTGCGGCGTGGAGGAAGCGAGCGGAGCAGTGCCTGCGAGCGCGGGAGCAACCGTTGCGCGCGGTGCCATCGCGGTCGCGGCCGTGGACCCGATGATGAACAACCCCACCAGCAACAGTGCAGTCACCTGCGATTGCGAGGCCGACCCCTGCGCGCCGGCGGCCGGGTCGGTCGACCCCTGCGAGGCCGGCTCGGTATCGGTTGCGGCGCTCCGTGCCGCCGCGGCACGGCGCCTCCGGGTCGAGATCCTCAGGCCAACGCCAATGGCCAGCGCAGCCCCGATCATGCAGAAAAAACCCCAGGAGACCCAAGCCTTTGAGACGAAATTGTGAATCGTCGAGACGCCGAGCGCCAAGGGCGTGAACGGCTCGACATCCAGTGGCGCGCTAGGATCGAGGTTGCGTCCGAACGAGTGCAACCACCACTGCAAGTCGGCAAGGATGACCATCGGCATGCCGATGCACGCGAGAATGGCGAGATGGGCAAGGCGCCGGTGCAGCGGCGCCAGGGCGCACAGGACCATGACCGCGAAGATTCCGTAGTTGAACAGCACCATCTCGGGCGCGGGCGATGCGTCTATGTGCTGCATGCCGACGTAGTGGTTGAGGATGTTGATCTCCCGCAGATCGCCGAGAATCTCATCGCCGTAGGCCGTGAGGTACAGTCCCGCGGGATACTGTGGCGCCTCCAGCTTCATGCTCCAGAAGGGTACGAAGAGGGCGATGGCCAGGAGGCCAATCGCGATCAGCGAGCAGATCACCTGGATCGCCGTGGGCCCCAGTATCGACGCATGCCCCTTACTGCTCATGTGACCCGTCCTTTGTCCTCAGGTCTCGCACCTCCGCCCTGGCGACCAGGTCCATCAGCTCCGCGAAGGAGTCGATGATCTCACCATCGTGTCGGGTGACCAGTTCCCTCGCCGCGGAGCGTTCCGCGACCGCAACGATGCCGCTCGCCATTGGTGTCGCAATCTGCGTGGAACGGACAAAAATGGCGTCGGCCGCGGTGATCCAGCTCCCATCGCGCACGTCATGGAACCAGATCTGCGCCTTCTCCAGGTCGGGTTCGCCGGCCACCTCATCCAGTAAACAGCCAATGTCGTCGAAGACCCCCTGCCGCTCGCCGATGCGAAATGCCGCCGAATAGATGGGCTCGCTGATCAGCATGAGGCAATGGTCACACGCCGTCCTGTCCACGATGATCTCCGGCGGTGCGGAAGAAGCCGGACCACAGGCAACCGTCATAACCGCGACAGTCATGGCAAGACCCGGAAGAAGTCCCCTGACCCCTCGCTGCGAGTAGCGGGTCGGTCTCACGATTCTCATCTTGTCTGGAGGGTCACTTTGTTTGGAGGGTCACTCGAATCCGCAACGCCCCTCAGCCTGTCCAGGGTGCGCCCGTGTGGAATGGCCGGGTGAGGCGAGCAGTCACCCTCGGCGGAGAGCGTCTCGCCCCACCCTACCATCGGAGCAGCCCTAGTTCTCCTCTACGATCAGCCAACCCTGCATCTCGAGGTGCAGAGCCGAGCAGAACTCGGTGCAGTAGAAGCTGAACGAGCCCGGCGTGTCGGCCTCGAACTCGATCGTAATGGTCTCACCCGCATCGATGCTGACCATGATGTTCTTGCCCGGTATGGAAAAACCGTGCGTCGCATCAAGTGCCTGCTCGATGTTGGTGAGGTGGATGATGACGTGGTCGCCCAGCTTGATCGGCACGACGTCCGGCGCGTATTGGCTGCGGATCGCGGTCATCCAGACCTCGGTTACGCCGGGCCGGTGATCGATGCGCGCCTGGTCTCCTCCATCGATGGCATCCGGGGAGCGTTCCCCGGTCATGGCCGACGTGCCCAGCGGGTAGACCTGTTCCGGATTGACCACGTCTGCGCTGACGATCTGGGCATAGTGAGGCTCACCGACGCCGATCGGCATGTCATAGAGCAAGTCCATGGTCTCGCCGCTGAGGTCCACGAGCTGGAAGTTCTGCGGCAGCAAGGGCCCGACGTTGGTGAAGCGGTCGATCGACCACTTGTTCAGCGCCACCAGATAGCCGCCACGCGGGTTCATGGTATCGCCGTGGGCAGTGGCCAGATGGCCGATGTTGTAATGCACGGGCAATTTGTCAACGAGCTGCCAGGCTGCGTCACCGCTGTGATACGGCTCACCGAGCGACCACTTGGCCACCGCCGACTCGAGGAACAGGCTGGTGTAACCATAGCCTTCGTTGTCGTATTGCGAGTGCAGCGGGCCGGCGCCGACCTCGACCTGGCCTGCGACGGCCGCGTCGAAGCGAATGATGGGAATGCCGTAATCATCCGTGCCCTCGAAGTCCTCGGCCTCGATGGCGGCCAGAATCTTGTCGAAGCCGTAAACAGTGACGTGCGGATCGAGCTTGCCGGAGACTGTGAGATAGTTGCCGTTGGGCGCCACGTCGACGCCGTGCGGGCTCTTGGGCTCGGGTAGGAGGTGAATGAGGCTCTCCTCGACGGCGGTCTCGAGCGAGATCAAACGAATGCCGTTGACCACATCGAACTTGCCGGCTGCGATCACCTCTTCAGCCTTCTGCCAGTTGATGATGTGCATGAAGTCGAAATCGTACTCCGATGCACCAGCCTCGAGCGGTGGGCGCCCGAAGTTGACGCCACCCGTGGCGCGCTCCGAGTTGTAGGAGTTGATGAAAGCGTAGCCGTAGCTCGGTCCCTTGCCGGCGTCGGCGAGATCCTGCGTGTAGGGAGGCAGCTCGATCTGAAAGCTGTCTTCCACGACCATGCGGCCGGTCTCCTGGTCGATCTTCAGGAACGTCGAATAGCCGCGGTAGATCTCATCGTAACGGTTGAGGTGATCGTCGACCGTTACGCTCGCACCTACCTTGGGGTCCCAGTGCTTCAACGCAGGCACCATCGATGAGATGTGCACATACTTGCTATCGGGCGTGATGAAGACTCCGCCGTGCGAGGTCTGCAGGTTCGGCACGGGTAGGATCTGCTTGGTGCGGAAGTCCTTCAAATCGACCATGGCGATGCGGCCGTGGGCCCGATCGTTGATGTAGAGCCAGCGACCGTCGTAGTCACCGTCGGTCTCGCTCAAGGCCGGATGGTGACTGTCGCCCCAGCGAATCGTTTCCTTGCCGGGGCTGGCACCAGCCAATGCCGCCTCCGACCAGTCAGATCCGTAGCCATAACCCTGCCAGGGCTCCGGAGTGAAGACCGCGATCATCCTGAGCAATCGCATCGACGGGAGGCCGACGACGAACACCTGGCCGGAGTGCCCTCCCGAGGCAAAAAGCAGGTAGTCGTCTTTGCCGCCGGGGGGAACGAAGGACTTGAGGGCGCGGACTGCGTCGTCGGGGCTGATGCCTCTAGCCGCTGCGACCGCCATCAGGTCCCCCTGCGCATTGCCTGCGCAGGCGATCATGGTGCCGGCCAGCGCGAAGGTCGCGCCTAGGCCAACGACCGCGATAGTGATCCGGACCCAACTCGAGAGCAGTCCGGAGCGATCAAGGAAACGAATCATACTAATCCTCCCTGTCGGCGTCCCCCGCTGTGGCGGGACGCGGTGGTTCGACAACCCTGAGCCTGTCGAGTGGCTGGTAGAGCGTGCGCTCGTCTCGCTCCATATGGTCCAGCAGGCGCTCGAGGAGCGCCGCCGAAAGTGTCGCGAGATCCTGTGACTCGGTGTCGGATTGCCGGAGGTCCTCCAGCAAGGCCAAATCTTCAGCCAGGCGAGCGTGATCCGCGGTGAACTGCTCGATCACCGCGGTGGAGAGGTACTGGTTGGCGGCGTAGACATGCGAACGCTCGAGGACACCGTGAAGGAGCACTGCGCTGCCAAGATTGAGCACGGCCGTGACAT
>JAUWTE010000374.1 GCA_030609765.1 Acidobacteriota bacterium | reverse complement strand
GGCCCAGTGCCAGGTCGGCCGTGTGGCCCATGGCACTGTCGGCGGAGGCGAAATCGAGGTCGTGGTCAGAGAGCTTGCCCCAGGGCCGCACGGTGCTCATTGCGGTAACGACAATCTCGTCGGTGCGCGCCTGCGCCAGGGGTTCGAGAAGCTCGGCGTTGGTCATCATGGCGTCGTCATCGGGTCATCATCGGGGCCTAGGGGCCACGTCGCCCGCTCTCAGGCCACGGGTAATGAGCAGCGCCACCGGGCGTTCCTCACGCTCGGCCTGCTGCCAGGCTTGGGCCAGGAGCACCGCATCGTCGTCGGAGTCATAGCGATAAAACGGCACGCCCCAGGCCCGCAACGTCGGCTCCAGGAGAAGGGCGGCCGAATCGAGCTCCTCGCGAGTAAGGGTGTCAGGATGCCAGTCGAACGACGGCTCGATTTCATGCGCGATCATCTTTTCGAAGCCGCGATAGGAGATGAAGCAGAGTAGCGGCACGCGCATGCGCATCGCCGTTCCTCGTAGGCCATCGCCACTCTCGAGCAGGCCGCAGTTCTGGATCGCCAGAACCGGCCTCTTGCCGCCGACCCACAGGCCGGACGCGATAGCCCATGCCTCGCCCTCGCGTGTCACCGGGATCATCTCGATGCTCGGGTGCGTTTCCAGCAGAAGGTAGAGGGCCGCGTGGCCGTTGTCGGGAAGGCCGACAACATGGGTCGCACCGAAACTCTCGAGAGCCTCGATCACCAGCGCCGCTTGCGGAACAGGAACCTGATCGACCCCGTCTTGCACGCTCATGACCCCCTATCCTCGCCGCCTTCGATCTGAGTCTCAACCTTCATCCACTCGGGGAGCGCGGCCGTCGGCGGCCGCCTTCCGTAGAAGTAGTCGTCCAACAGGATCGCCGCCCTACGAAACAGCGAGGAATTGCGGATGCCTCGCCGCACCAGGTTGTGGAGCAGGTTGTCGGGGTGGGAATAGGGACAAACGGACATGCAGCGGGCGCAATCGGTGCCGATCTTGCACCAGAAGGTAAAGCAGGCCTCCGAGTTAATCTGCCATCGGAGAACCCCATCGACCTCTTCCCTGTCGTCGAAGGAAATAGCCCGGCTGGGGCAAACTTCAGCGCACTTCTTGCAGTGGGTACAGAAATCGATCACCGATGGCTCGCGTTGGACGGTGTCGGGTACCAGCGGCAAGTCGGTGGTGACCACGCCGATACGCACGCGAGGGCCGAGCTCAGGGGTCATCAACAGCCCCATGCGACCCAACTCACCGAGCCCGGCATCACGCGCCACCAGCGGGCAGACGACGCGGTAGTTGCCGTCGATGTGTGCGCGCGCCGAGAAACCGAGCTCACGAATGAAGTGGGCGATCTGCAGGGCGATGAAGCCACAGTCGATGTACTGCTGCGCCGATTCCATGGCCGTGGGTCCGAGGGGGGCACTATCCACCATCTCCTTGTCCATCTCGACGGTGAAGGCCACGGCGAAACCGTGCGGCAGCTCCACCGGCTGCCCATACTCGTCGCCGCGCCCAACGGTGCTGTAGAGGTGGTAGTCACGCAGCTCGGTAATACCGATCGAGAGGGCCCCGAGCTTCTCGCCCCACCGCTTGACGAACTCGGTGATCTCCTTCGGGTCCGCAACAATCTTCTCCTCGGCCACCTCACCATCAACGAACGGCCTCGTCTGTGCAATGGTGATGAAGCTGGCGGTTGCGGCGGCGAAGGTAATCGGATCGTAGGCCCCGGTACCCTTCCCCAAAATGCCTGGCTGCGCCCGAAAGAGATCGTCCGCCTCCTTCTTGTCGGGCCGGGCAGCGTAGTAGCTCTCGAACCTCTCCGAGCCTTCTTCGAGGAAGTACCTCGAGAACATGATGTCGCGCTCGTCGATGCGGCCCTGTGGGGTGTCGTCTTCGAGAGCTCCCCCACGGCCTACGGGAAGTACGAACGCCAGAGCGATGAGCGCGGTCAGTGCGAGCAGGCTACCGAGCACCAAAGGCTGGAGGGGGAAGGAGACGAGGCCCAGAACGACAAAGGGGACGGGCAGCAGAACGGCGAGAAGGATCGACCGACGCACTGCCCGCGGCTCACGCTCCAGATGCGATACCACCGCCGCATAAACCAGGGCGCCGAACAGCCCCGCGCCTACCGCTATTGCGATGATATCGAGCATCCTGCTCCAAAGGCTCAGGAACGTTCCCAGCTCTCGAGGAATCCCCCCTCGCCCTCAGCCTGGTCTACGAGCGCCTGGAAAATCGCCCTGAGCTGGTCGTAGGGAAGCGTTCCGATGATCATGCGACCGTTGATGATCATGGTCGGCGTCGATCGGATGCCATGCGCAAACTCATCCGACGTCCGCTCGTATTCCTTGCCGGTCTGGATGATGCGGTCCAGCAGGGCCTGCGTTTCAAGATCCTCGAGAGCGTCTTCAACCCCGTAGCGGCTTGCCAGATCCGCCCTCCATTCCGGCTCCCGTTTGGCCGCGCGGAAGTTGGTCCAGATCTCATCGTGGATCGCCTGGAAGCTGTCGGGATCGTGGATCGCCATGAGCGACACGTCGCAGGCCGCGGGATGCAGGTCCTTCTCCACCACGTCGTTGCACTTGCCCTCGAGGGGGAAGAACTGGAACGCAATGTTGATCTTGCCGGCGAATTCCTCCGCCAAGCGCTCGAGTTGCTCGTTCAGGTAGAGGCAGTCCGGACACAGCAGGTCGGCGAAGTCGATGACCCGAATGGGCGCGTCCTCCCAGTTCTCGGTCGAACGCGCCGTCCAGAAGGGTGAAATGAAGCTGGGATCCCCCACCACGGGCAGGCTGAAGTACTGATCGACGATACGTGTGGCCACCCCGCCCGACGCCGCATCCGCTCTGGCGTCATGATAGAGGGCGAAGCCGTAGGCCCCGACCAGCGTGATCACCGCGAAGGTCACCAGGTACTTGACCGACGGCTGCAGGTACTTGGCCAGGAGGCCCGGCTTGTCGCCATCGATGCCGTACTTCCAGAACAAGCCGAAGCTGACCAGCGAGAAGATGTAGTAGACGGTGCACAGCAAGCACAGGCTACCGATGTACAGAACCGAGAAGAAGAACAGTGCAACGACGCCGATGGCATTGAGCAGAGCAATCGCCTTGTTGCTCCGCTCGAACTCGACGGACGGGAACACCACGCCGAGGCAGACCAGACCGCCGACAATGAGTCCGAAGTAGCCGAGCGGCACGCCCCAGACTTGCGAGATCATCGAGAAGGCCGAGCTATCGCAGTTGAAGAAGGCGTTGATGTCGCAGATCGAGCCCTCCCAGATGGTCTCGGGGAAGTTGGCCGCGAAGTAGTGCTGGACGGTCAGGATCGACGAGTAGATCATGCCGATCCCGGTCGCGAAACTGAGGAAGCGCAGCGCTGGTTTGCCGTTCAAGGTCAATGACATAGCCAAGAGGATCTCCTGCTTCGCCTTGCAGGCCGTGGTATTCGGTGACGAACGCAGCCCCGTCGGAGAAGCCGCTCACGAATCAACAGACCGTACCACCGGCGCCAGGTCAAATCGAGGAAGCAGCCGTCGCCACGTGCTCTCTCCGTTCGTCGATCTCAGGCCCTCGGCTTGGGGAGCATATCTTCCGGAATCTGCACCGCCACGACCTGGCCACGAGCGCATATGACACCGTCGGCGTAGAGCTCCTCTTCGATCATGACCTTGCGCCCCTTGATCTCTTTCAAGCGACCGCGCACCTCCAGCTCCACCCCCAAGGGTGTCGGCTTGAGGTAGTTGACGTGTAGCGAGGCCGTGACGTATCGGAGCAGCGGCTCGGAGTCCATGGGGCGACCCTCGGCGCGATATGCGGCTGCCGCCGCCGTGCCGGTACCGTGACAGTCGATGATCGATGCGATCATGCCACCGTAAACGTACCCGGGGATGGCCGTATGGTAGGGCTCGGGGGTGAAGGTGCAAACCGATTCCTCCCCGTCCCAATAGCTCTTGAATTGATGGCCGTCAGGGTTCAGCCTGCCGCAGCCGTAGCAGTGGGCCAGATCGTCGGGGTAGTAGTCCTGAAAAGCCTTTTCACTCATGCCTGGGATCTCCGGACCTGCCTGGTAATGGCTGTTTGATGATTCCTATGGGGGGGGTGTCCGCCGGCCTGGCGGGCGTTCATGCGACGTCTCAGTCGTCTCCGCACAACCTGCGACTGACTC
>JAUWTE010000078.1 GCA_030609765.1 Acidobacteriota bacterium | reverse complement strand
GTCGAGGAATCCCTCGATCTCGGCGATGGTGGTGTCGAGGAACGCGAGACGATCTCGATAGGCGATTAGAACGGCGGCCCTAGAAGCCGCGAGGCTCGTGTCTTCGGATCGCGCCAGTATGGGCGCCGCCGCCTGCTCCTGCCCCTGCGCTTCGTCCTGCCTTGTCGGCTGAGTCTGCTCAGCCGCCGCTTGCATGATGCGCTGCTCGAGCTGGGGCGGGGGAGCGGGAGTCGATGCCTTCCAGGTCTCGACCTCTCGCAGCAGCTCGGCCTGCCCCGCGAGAATCTCTGCACAACGCGTGCAACCTGAAGCATGGTCGTGGAGTTTCACCGCAGCTTCGGGCTCGTCGGAGACGATGAGCAGATCGAACTCAGAGCAGGTCATGAGGATTCTCCCTGCGGCGCCAACGCCTCGCGCAGCATCTCGCGAGCCCTGAAAAGCTGTGATTTGCTCGTGCCCTCTGAGATCTCCAGCATCTCCGCCACCTCCCGGTGCTTGAAGCCCTCAACGTCGTGGAGCATGAACACCGTCTTGGCTCGATCGGGCAGCTCTTGGATCGCTCTTTCGAGGTCGAAAAGCTGGCCGCGAGCCGGGCGGGCTCCATCCTCGAAAAGCTCGACCTCACCGCGGCGTTGCCGCCTGCGAATCTGATCAATACAGCGATTCACTGTGACGCGGTGCAGCCAGCCCCCCAGGTTTGCCGCACGCAGTGTGGCCGCCTGGTTGTAGAAGGTCAGGAAGGCGTCTTGCACCGCATCCTCCGCTTCGTCTGATCGCCTGAGCATTCTCAGTGCTGTTCCATAGAGCGGCTGGCTGAAGAGCCGATAGATCTCGCTGAAAGCCTTTTCGTCGCCAGCTCCGCACCGTTGGCACAGGTCATTCATGTTCTGGGCGCTGTCGGGTGCGTGCATGGGCCGTGGTTGCTCGTCTCTATTGGGCAAAACGTCGCCAGGCGAGAAAGGGTTGTAATCGTGGCAGCATTTTCTCAGAAAGAAAGCCCGTCAGCCGGGGGGGCCGGCCAACGGGCTTGGCCTGGAGCGGGTGGGAACTTTGAAAGCTCCCACCGAGGGAGGGCTGCTCCGGCGATCCGATTTCACCCGGCAGATTGCCCGGGCTAGTCTCTAAATTAAGATCCTGTCATCTGAGTTTTTTTCTGTCAAGTGCCTTACAGTCGCTTAATGAGGACAAATGGTGAGAATCAGGGCGGGCGCAGCCTGGTGTCACGGCGTGTATGATCGAGGTCTGCCGCTCCCCCCGTGCTTCGAGAACGATTTCAGGAAAAACTTAGGGAGGTCGTCGTGCAGAAGAACTCGCTCGTAGGTCTGGTTTCTTTGGGGATCCTGCTATTCGGGCTCTCCGTTTCAGGAAGTACCACTTCGGCTCACGGAGCGCTCTTATCCAGTGCAGAGGGAGCGGCTCAGGAGACCGTGGCTGCTCCATCCGTTGATCCCCGTATCTACGATATTGTTGCCGCGCCATCGCCGGATCGCCTCGAGGCAGACGTCCGTAGGCTGGCGGGCTTCGGTACCCGCAACACCTTCTCGGAGACAGAATCGGATACGCGTGGCATCGGCGCCGCACGGCGTTGGATCAAAGCCGAGTTCGACAACATCTCGGAGGCCTGCGGCGGGTGTCTGGAGGTCAGTTTTCAGACCAGCATCGTACCGGCTGGAGGGCGCATTCCCTTTGACGTGGAGGTCGTGAACGTTCTCGCCATACAGCGGGGTACGAGCGACCCAGACCGATACGTCATCATGAGCGGCGACATCGACTCGCGTGCGTCGAGTGGTTCCGATGCCACTACAGACGCGCCGGGCGCCAACGACAATGCCACCGGTATGGCGGGGGCCATCGAGGCGGCCCGGATTCTCTCGCAGTACAGCTTCAATGCCACCATCATTTACGTCGGTCTATCAGGAGAAGAGCAAGGTCTCCTCGGTGGCCGGCACATGGCTGAGGTTGCTCTCGAAGAGGGCTGGAACATCGATGCAGTTCTCAACAACGACATGATCGGCAACATCGAGGGCATCGACGGGGTGATCGCGAACGATAACTTCCGTGTCTTTTCCGAGGCCACGCCCGCCACCGATACCCTCGAACAGCGTCAGAGATACCGGACCATGGGCGGCGAGGTCGACGGTCCTTCGCGCCAGGTGGCGCGCTACGTGGCACGCATCACAGATCAGTACATCCCCAACCTCGACGCCATCATGATCTATCGGCTCGACCGCTTCGGGCGTGGTGGCCACCATCGGCCATTCAACGATGTCGGCTTTCCTGGTGTGCGCATCATGGAAACTCATGAGAACTACAATCGCCAGCACCAGGACATCCGAGTCGAGGACGGCATCGAGTACGGGGACGTGATCGAGGGAGTGAACTTCGAGTACGCGGCTAAGCTCACGGCAGTCAACGCGGCGACGCTTGCGGCGATGGCATGGGCCCCGCCTGCACCCGAGAACGTGCTGATCGGGGGCGCGGTGCAGCCGTCCACGAGGCTGGCCTGGGATCCCGTAGAGGCGCCGAATTTGGCCGGCTACAAGATCTACTACCGCGACACTACCGCGCCCCAGTGGACCCACTCTCGCTATGTCGGCAACGTCACCGAGTTCACGCTCGAAGGAATGGTGATCGACAACTTCCTGTTCGGCGTTGCCGCCGTGGGCACGAACGGAACCGAGAGCGTGGTGGCATTCCCCAGCGGCCAGATGCGCAGGCGGCGCTAGCGCTGGGGTGCAGAAGGCAGCCTGCTAATCTGCGGAGGGCTCCGAGTCCTCGTAGAGGTCAGGGTAGAGCGCCCTCGCGCATCCAGGGCAGATGCCGTGGCTGAACTGGGCTTCGGATCGCTGCTGGATGTAGAGCTCGATCTGCTTCCAGTAGCCTTCGTCGTCACGGATCTTCTTGCACGACATGCAGATCGGCAGGAGCCCGCTCAGCGTCTTGACCTGGGCTAGCGCCTCCTGCAATTCGACAATGAGGCGCTCGCGCTCCTCCTCGGCAATTCGTTTTGCTTCGGCCAACTCACGCTTGGCCAGCGCTTGCTCGATGACGGCTGGAAGCAACGCCAGGTACTGCCCATCAGGGTCCTTGACCAGGTAGTCGGCGGCACCGAGCTTCATGGCTTCGACGGCCGCCGCCTCGTCGCCACTCGCCGTGAGCATGATCGGTGCCACAGCCGTTTCATCTCCCGAGCTGCAGACGATGCGGATAACATCCAGGCCGTCGTGAACCGGCATGTTCTTGTCGACGAGGATGACGTCGAAGTTCTCCTCTTGGAGCCTCGCGAGACCCTCTCCACCGTCGCCTGCCAGGGAAACGGCAAAGCCCTGCTTCTCCAGTTTCGCCTGCACGACACGCGCAGTAACCGGGTCGTCCTCCATGTAAAGGACGCGCCGGGCGGGGGGCCCGTCGGTGGACGCCTTGGTCAAAGATCCGCCCTCGGTGCTTTCTTCTTCCTCGTCAGCCTGCATGTTGCCCTCTTATGGGTGTTCTTCCGTCGCCAGCAGGATAACGCGGTTCTTCGATTCTCTTCCAGGGGGAGGTTGCTCGGCGCCAGTGCTCAGAGCTGCCCTTCTCATTGAAAGCTGCCTGTCCGAGGTTGGCGCGTGTGGAGCCGTCAGGCACTCGCCTTGTGCGATGCCTCCTTGGGTACCAGCCTTCGGACCGCGTCCACCGTCAACGTCACCACCCCGTAGCTTTCTTCCACCTTGCCATGCAGCACCAGCGGGGCGATCCGGTCGACGAGATGGCAGAAGCGCCGATACACATCGGGGAAGAACGTCGTCTCGTAGAGTGCCGTGGTGTCTTCGAAAGAAGCGAACTCCATCGACTCGCCCGAACGAGCGGAAACCGCCTTGGCCGTTACGAACCAGCCGATGGTCGTGACCCGTTTGCCCACGTAGTGATGAAGCTCGGCTCCGGGTACGAAGTCGAGCTTGGCGAGGGCTTCCCGGTACAGGTCCAGCGGGTGGCACGAGACCAGATAGCCAAGGGTCTCGAGCTCGTGCAGTAGCACCGTACGACGGTCGTAGGGCAGGGCGGTGGGAAGTTGTCGGCGGCGGCCGTCTCCGAAGGGCAAGAGCTGCCCTTCGCGGGTACCGGCATGCGGGTTTCGTGCGGCCTTCGGACTCTTGAACTTGCCGCAGCCGCCGTACCAGTCGGCGATCTGCCACATCATCTCGGGGCGGCTTGCGCGTTGCGAGATCGAATCGCAGGCGCCTGCCCTGATCAGTATGCGAGCATCACTAGCTTCAAGTGGTACCCGTTGCAACAGGTCCTCGAGGTTACTGAAGGGGCCATGGCGTTGGCGTTCTTCGAGTAGCGCTTCCCGTGCTCGCTGCGGCAGTCCCTTCAGATGCATGAGACCGATGCGCAAAGTGCCGCTTGGTTCGAGCCCAGCCGAGCCCCTGGGGCTCGGTGTCCGCAGCCCAGAAGAAATCTCCCGGACGCTGGACACCGGGCCCCACCGTTCTGCCTCCCCACGAACCTCTTCGGTCATCAGACGGGGGGTCGAGATGGGCCCGTCCTTTTTCACTGCGGCCACAATGTGCGGGTGGGTGGCGCCGATGGTGGCATTGGCGCTGGAATTCACACAGGGCAACAACACCTCGAGGCCGAGCCGGCGTGCTTCAGAGAAATAGGCGAATGCGTCGTAGTAGCCGCCGCCGTTGGAAATGACGGCGGCGATGAACTCCGCCGGGTAGTGGGCACGCAGCCAGGCGCTCTTGAACGACACCAGAGCATAGGAAGCCGAATGTGGCTTGCAGAACGAGTCGCCCCCGAACGACTCGATCATGTGCCACACTTTCTCGACGACTCCGGGGGCGACGCCCCGATCGGCGGCACCGGCGAAGAATTGCTGGCGCAGATCCTCGAGACGCTTCTTCTGATGTTTCTTGGAGAGGATCTTTCGCAACTCGTCGGCGTTGGCGGCGGAGAAGCCGGCCATCTCCATGGCGGTGCGCGACACGTCCTCCTGGTAGCACATGATGCCGTAGGTTTCTTTCAGCAACCCGTCGAGGATCGGGTGCAGCGTCTTGTAGCGGCCGCCGTGCAACCTCCGCACGTACTCTTCAATGTAGTCATTGGCGGCCGGCCGGATGATGCTCGAGTGAATGACCAGGTGAGGGAAGTCGCCGCGCCGGGTCTTTTGCTGAAGCAGCCGCATCGAGGGCGACTCGACGTAGAAGACCCCGAGGGTGTCGCCCCGTGCGATCAAGGCTTGGGTGGCGGGATCTTCCAGGGGATCCCATGCGGCGTAATCGATGCGGTGGCCGTGATTCTTCTCGATCGCCGCTAGCGCGTCGCGGATCACCGCCAGCGAGCGATTGCCCAGCAGGTCGATCTTCAGCAGCCCGGCTTCTTCCGTGGTGTCTTTTTCCCAGTGGATGATCGGCACGCCGACCGGTGCCGGTTGCGTGGGCGTGGTGTGAGCCAGCTCATCGGGCACGATCACCACCCCTCCACAGTGAGTCGAGATGGCGCGTGGGATGCCCTCGAGACGGGCCGACCAGCCTAGGATCTCGGGCCAGGGGGGATCCAGCTTCAGGCCGGCGAACAAAGGGTGCTCATGGATGTGTCGCTCGACGTCCTTGGCCACCCATGCGCGCATCAGCCGCTTGCTCACCTTGGCGATCTCGCCGTCGGGCAAGCCCCAGACCTTGGCCACCTCACGCACCGCCGCACGAGCCCGGAAACAGACGTGGTTGGCCACCATGGCGGTGCGCTCGCGCCCCCAGGCATCGAGCACATATTGCTGCACCTGGTCGCGCTCGTCCCAGGGGAAGTCGACATCGATGTCGGGTGGGTCGCGGCGCTCCTCGTTGAGGAAACGCTCGAAGAACAGGTCGTGGGCGATGGGGTCGACGTGAGTGATCTCCAGGCAATAGGCGATGAGGCTGGCCGCCGCCGACCCGCGGCCGCAGGTGCGCGGCCAGCGGGTGACAATGTCGCGCACGACGAGAAAGTATTCGGAGAAGCCCTTGGCGCGAACGATGCCGAGCTCCTTGGCCATTCTCGATGTGACTTCGGTGGGCAAATCCTCGGGGCTGGCTGCCCCGTAGCGCCGGCAGGCGCCGGCCAGGCACAGGCGCTCGAGCAGATCGGCGGTCGTAGCCTCGGCGCCATCGAGGCCCGCCGCCGCGAGTGCCTCCTGCCACGACTCCGGGCGATGGGGTGGTGGAAACGGTGGGAAAATCGGCTTGCCCAGCGGCAGCGACCAGTCACAGCGCTCGGCGATAGCGACGGTGTTTTCGAGCGCGTCGGGGCAGTCGGGGAAACGCGCCGCCATCTCATCGGCGGTCAACAACGTCGCATCGCGACGCGCGAAGGCGCCGGCCGGAAACCTGGCAAAGGTACTGTTCAGATGGATGGCACGCAGCAATCGGTGCAGGGCCCATCCATCGACGCGGGAGTTGTTGCCGCCTGCATTGATGTCAGAGTCGGGCCCTCCTCCATTAACAGCAGCTACTTGTCCCTGAATGGCCGCCATCTGCTCCTGTGCCAGAAAGAAAACATCATTGGTGGCGACGGGATCGATGTTCCGTTGCTTTGCCCAACTCAGGAACCGGCGCCGTGTGGGCCCGACTATCATTTCGGCGAAAAGGTCGTCGGTGCCGTCGTGCGCCAACGCCTCGAGCAGGTCGCGATCATCGGTCAGCACCACCAGACCATCGCGGTGCTGGCGGAGCGCGTCGGGCAGATCGAATTCAGGGTCGCTGTGCCTGGCTGTCAGCAGGCGGCAAAGATTGGTGTAACCGGCACGGTTGCGAGCTAGCAGGGTGGCGCGCGGCACGTACCGGGCCGTACGAATGACGCTGCCCCGCAGAGCGTTACGGGAAGGATGTTGGTTGGTGATGATCTCGAGGTGTTTGCCGCCATGGCGGCTCAGACTCTTGCGACGTTGCCACCTGGGAAGGGGCTTAGTTCCGGAGCCGCGCTCCGATTCCGGTTCACGGCCGGGCAGCAGCCGGGTAGCCGAACCCGGGGAGTCACCATCCTCGGCGTCGATCTCAGCCCCGATCAGGGGGCGAATTCCCGCTTCCTTGGCTGCCAGCAGAAACCAGATCAATCCATAGAGGTTGTTGCGGTCGGTGATCGCCAGTGCCCTGGCGCCCTGCGCATGGGCCGCCGCCACCAACTCTACGGGGGAGACGGCTCCGCGCCCGAAGGAAAAGTGCGAATGAACATGAAGATTGATGAACTCGGGCACGTGCAAGCGGCTTCCTGTTGTGGGGTATTCGAACATCGCCACCTCAAAGCTACGCGATGATAAACGAAAATAAAGCGAAGATCAAGTGAAAATTCAGCGAATCTGACATGGGTGTAGTTCTGGTGGCGGTGTGGCCAGGGCTTCCGAACGAAGGCCGTCGTTGACAGATTGCCCCGGGACTTGCTAAGTTTTTAGCAGTCTGTTAATTTTTTCGCAGGTCACGGGCACGTCGCTCTCGTGAGATCAACGAAGGGCGGCGGGACAAACGATGATCGATATCAACCAAAGACACGCCAACCCGATCTAAGAGACAAGCGAGGAAGGCCATGAAAGAGACGCTCGAGCACAAGTTGAGCCGGCGTGAGCGCCAGATCATGGACGTGCTTTTTCAGCGCAGCGAAGCGACTGTTGCCGAGGTACAGGAGCATATGCCCGAACCGCCGAGCTACTCGGCCGTGCGGGCGCACCTGCGTATCCTCGAAGAAAAGGGACACGTGAAGCACGCCCAAGATGGCCCGCGCTACGTCTACAAACCGACCATGACGAAGGAGAAAGCGACGCAGTCGGCGCTGAATCACCTGGTCGACACGTTCTTCGGTGGTTCTTCGGAAAAGGTCATGGCCGCACTCCTCGACGGGGGCAGCGACAAGATGTCTGACGCCGAGCTCGATCGGCTCGCGCGCTTGATCGAACAAGCCAGGGAGAAAGAGAGCAGGGGATGAACGCGGTCGCCCAGACCATTTCGACGACAGTGGCCAACGCTCCCTGGCCGTTCTTGCTGGATGTTTTCATCAAGTCCGCGGTGGTGCTCGTTGGGGCATTCGCCGCCAGCCTCCTCATGCGCCGTGCCTCCGCCTCGGTGCGTCACCATATCTGGTCGATGGCGCTCGCCAGCATTCTCCTTTTGCCGCTGCTGGCCGCCGCCATGCCCGCCTGGCAGCTGCCGCTGCTACCTCGGATCCCAGTGGTAGAGGAGCTTCTCGCGGGGCTGACTCGAGAGCCCGGCCCTATTCCTGAGGCCGTGCCCGACCGCGGGACCGAGCTTGGGGTGCCAGGAGCGTCCGAGCCACAACTCGAGCCGCGCCCGCAGGTAGAGCCTGAGCCACGTCCCGAGCCGAAAGCCAGAGTGCTTTCTGACCTGGAACCCGTGGAGCGCTCCGAGCGGGAGCTGACCTCTAATGTCGCAGGCGCAACCTCCGGTACCGAGGGCGGTGGGCCGGGAAGCAGCACGCCCAGCCTCGGATTCTGGCTGTTTGCGCTCTGGTTTTCAGTGGCGACCGTGCTGCTCGGGCGCCTGTTGGTCGGGGCCGTCGTTGCCACTTGGATTGCGCGTTCCGCCGAAGAGATCGAGGACGGATCGTGGACCCGCTTGACTCGCCGTCTGGTGCGCCAGCTCGGGATCTCGACCGATGTGGCACTGGTGAGAAATGAACGCACGGGCATGCCGATGGCCTGGGGGCTTTTTCGGCCCGTAGTTCTCTTGCCGGCCGATTCGAAGACCTGGAGTGCCGAGCGGCGGCGCGTCGTTCTGTTGCACGAGCTCGCGCACGTGAAGCGACACGATTGCCAGACCCAGATTCTGGCACAAATCGCCTGTGCGGTTCATTGGTTCAACCCCTTGGTTTGGCAAGCTGCACGGCGACTGCGAGCTGAGCGCGAGCAGGCCTGCGATGACCTGGTTCTGGCATCCGGCACCAAGGGCACCGATTACGCTCAACACTTGCTGGAGATTGCGCGCTCGATGCGCGCCGTTGATCACGCGGCATGGGCAGCGGTCTCAATGGCAAAACCCTCGCAAATGGAAGGTCGTCTGATGGCTATCCTGGATTCCGACCGAGACCGGCGCTCGCTAACGCGCGTTGCTTCAGTTTCTGCGGTTCTGCTCGTGGCCGCTGTCGTTTTACCGCTCGCGGCGTTGCAGCCCTGGGCTGAGGCCGAGGAAACTACTGCAGCACCAGTAGAGCAGGTGCTGACCGAGCAGGAGCAGGCAGAGCTCCAGCGGCAGATCGAGGCTCAGCTGGAGGTGCAGCTTCAGTTGCATTTCGGGGAGCAGCTCGAGTTCCAGCTCCAGGAACTAATTCAGGAGCAGCTCGAGTTCCAACTCCAGGAACAATTTCAGGCGCGGCTCGAGTTCCAGATCCAGGAACAAATTCAGGAGCAGCTCGAGTTCAAGCTCCAAGAACAACACCTGGGTGGGCTCAACATAGAGGTCGCGCAGCAATTGCAGCAACAGCTCTCTCACCAGTTGGAGGGATTGGAGCTGAATGAAGCCGCGCTCGAGGGCTTGATGGCGGGCGCTGAAGGCCTGAGGATTCCCGCCTCCACCTTGCGGAGTATGGTGCGTGGCGCCGTGGGTACGCAGCCAGCCGGCCAGGTCGCCGAGAAGGTTCTCCAGGCGATGATCGGCGCCCTCGACGATGAAGACGCGGAGATTCGCGAGCAGGCGGCTAACTCGCTCGGTCAGCTCGAAGATTCCCGTGCTGTAGAGCCCCTGACTGCGGCGTTGCTGAACGACGCCGAGCCGGCCGTACGTGAACAGGCGGCCTGGGCCCTCGGAATGATCGAGGATGCCGCCGCCGTGCCGGCGCTCGGGCAGGCGATGACCGATATCGAGGCGGACGTACGCGAGCAGGCGGCCT
>JAUWTE010000531.1 GCA_030609765.1 Acidobacteriota bacterium | reverse complement strand
TCCTGCGCTGTCTCCTTCGAGGATTCCTGGGGTGCGCAGGCCAACGAAAACAGGGCAACCGCGGTGATCATTCCGATGGTGAGAATGTTCCTACGCACGCGAACCTCCATTAGCCTGGCCTCCGATTCGCTCCTACCCGGAGATCACGAATCGATAGACGAGAATGGCACCGAGCACGGTCATCACAGCGCCGCTCACCCTGACCATCTTGCTGACCGTGTCTTCCGACATACCTTCGAAGCTCTTGAACGAGTTCGGAAAGACCAGAAACAGGGTCATTTTGATGGTGAGGGCCCACCCGAGAATAGTGAACACGACGGGTAGGTCGGCGACCCAGACGTTGTGCACCGAAGCGATCGCCAGGCCGAAAGGCAGAATGATCAACGCCGGGATGAACATCATCCCCGGGTCGGCGACCATCGCCTTCGAGAGCTTCGCCCATGTCCGGCCCTGCAACAGGTACGAGAAACCGAGGACCAGCAGAAATACCGATAGGATCTCTTGGAGGGTTTCCATCGTTGATCACCTCACGATTCGATGCGGGTGTCCGGAAGCTGGTCGCGCATACGCCAGAAAATGAATGCTATGACCACGTTGGCCACCGCCAGGATGCCGCCATACTCGCCGATCAGATACCAGACGTTGGCAGGGCCGCGCGTCATCGGCTGGAAAAGGCCGAGCAGGAACAAGGCATGACCGGCACGCAGCAGCACGGCCGTCCACAGGCTGCCGGATCTCAGCCGCAGCCAGTTCATCGTGAAGGTCGCGCTCATTCCCACAATGGTGAAGCAGCAGAGCGTATAGGCGGCATCAAGTGACAGCAGCGGAATCCCGAGCAACCTGCCCTCGGCGAAGATCACGAACGGATAGTGCCAGACGGTCCAGACCGCGCCGCTGATCAGGGACACGCGCGTGAAATCCGTGAGCTTCGCAAGTTGCGGCACCAGGAAGCCGCGCCAACCGATCTCCTCGCCCGTGGAGAGAAAGATGCGACTCAACAGGAAGACGAAGAGGAAGTGCAGATAGTCCAGGGAGAAGATCGCCCCGGCGGTCTCGCCCTCGAAGGTCGCGTAGCCCGTAAGCCAGATGCCGCCGTAGGCCACTGCGCCATATGTCAGCGGAAGGAAGAACGCGAGCGCCTGATAGCGGCTCTCGCCCCACCCCCACCCCATCCCGTAGATCTCTTCGTGGTAGTGGTAGCGAGTAGCCAGCGCGGCGACGCCCGGCGCCCATACCAGCGCCAGCATGGCGCCGAATGCGAAAGTGCCGCCGACACGATACGAGGCGACGAGGGGTATGTAGGCGGCGGCGCTGAATGCGATCGTCAGCCCCAGGAAGACCTTGATCTCTTTCCGGATGCTTGCGGGTGTTTCCGTCACAAGTGGCTCAGTTCCTCCAATGGCGGACCGATCGGCGGCGCGTGAAATGGGCTGAAGGCAGCGTGTCCTGAGTCAGAAGCTCGCTAATAGAGTGTTCAATAGTGCCGGAATGCACAACCGGCACGGCTCAATCAGAGTGCTGTCGCAGGGTGATGTCGGCCTCATCGACCAGGCGCTGGTATGCCTCCTCTAGCTCCGCTACCGGGTACGCTTCGCCGTCCTCGAAGACGATCTCGGCAATTCCCGCCTGAATCGCTTCCTTCAGGCAGCTAAAACAGGGCCGCAACGTCGTAGAGAGCGTTCCGCCCTCGACGGCGTTGCCATGCCGGGCCGCCATGACGATGGCGTTCTGCTCCGCGTGCACGCAAATGCATGTGTCGTATCCCTCTCCCGGTGGGGCGTCAGAGTTACAGCGGATGCACCCCCCGTCGAAGCAGTTCCGCACCCCGATCGGTGTGCCGTTGTAACCGGTGCTGATGATCGACTTCTGTTTGACGATCACGGCGCCGACCTGCCGGCGGATGCAGTTGGAGCGCGTGGCGGCCTCGCGGGCAATATTCAGGAAGTAGCGGGTCCAGCCGGGGCGCGCGTTGCGTCGTTCAGCGGCAGTTGTCATACGGCCTCCCGCGCGCCGAAGTCATGACAATCGGCACGCCGCACCCGCAGTACGAGTGCGATCAGAAATACAGGCTACTTTAGCGGTCACAGCCTACGCGGAGGGCCGAGGTTTGGCTAGCGCGCCAGCTCGATGACCGCACCACAGTCGCGTGCGACGAAATCCTCGCCCCATGCCGCGCGGAAGCGCCCGATCGCCTCTTCGCCGGTGCAGTGGCTCGGCGCGACCGTATGCACACCTTCGCTCTGGAGACCGGTGATGACGGCCTCTAGATGCGATTCGGAGGTCCGCATCAGGTGGAAGCCGCCGGTGACGAACTGCACATCCTGCCCCAGGTAGCTCTTCGCCGCCCGCACGATCTCGAGAATCCCCGGGTGGGCACAGCCTGTAATCAGCACCAGTCCGCCAGCGGTCTCGATGACCAGGGACTGCTCGATGATCTGCCGGCCAAGCTCGCCTGTGGAGTGGACTGGCCCGAAGAGCCTCACCGGGCTCTGCACGGAGATGACCTCAGCGCCCAGGCCGCGAATCTCGTCCTGAAATGCTGCGGG
>JAUWTE010000168.1 GCA_030609765.1 Acidobacteriota bacterium | reverse complement strand
GGGCGATCTTGCCGATCTCGATCCCGACGTGCTCACGCAGCTCAACTGCGAGCTCATCGGAGGCGTCGAAACCCTTCTGCAAGATCACGAAGGCCTTGGGAACCTGTCCCTTGATCTCGTGGGGAATGCCGATCACGGCAGCCTCGGAGACCGCATCATGGGCAACCAGGGCACTCTCGATTTCCATGGTGCCGAGCCGATGTCCAGCAACGTTGAGCACGTCGTCCATGCGACCGAGACACCGGATATAGCCGTCCTCGTCGCGCACCGCAGCATCACCAGCAGCGTAGATGTCGCCCTTGATCTCCTCCCAGTACTGGGTCCGATAGCGGTCGTCATCCCCATATATGGTGCCGAGCATTGCCGGCCAGGGCTTGCGGATTGCCAGGAATCCGCCCTTGCCGGGTTCCTCGACGGAGTTGCCGTCGATGTCGACCACGTCGGCCTCGACTCCGGGTAGAGGCAGTCCGGCGGAACCCGGCTTCTGCGGTTCGGCCGGCAGGGTGCAGATCATGATCATGCCGGTCTCGGTCTGCCACCAGGTGTCGACGATCGGGCAACGGCCTCCGCCGATGACACGGTCGTACCAACGCCATGCTTCTGGGTTGATTGGCTCTCCGACAGTGCCGAGAAGCCGCAGGCTGCTCATGTCGTACTTGGCGGGCCACTCCTCGCCCTTACCCATGAACATGCGGATGGCGGTGGGAGCCGTGTAGATGATCGTGATGCCGTACTGCTCGATCATGCGCCACCAGCGGCCGATGTCGGGGAAGTCCGGAGCACCCTCGGCGAGAAACACGGTTGCGCCGTTGATCAGCGGCCCGTAGACGACATAGGAGTGGCCTGTAACCCAACCCATGTCGGCCGTGCACCAGTAGATGTCATCGTCCTTGAGGTCGAAGACCCACTTGGCGGTTACCGCGGTGCCAACCATGTAGCCACCGTGGCGGTGGACGATGCCCTTCGGCTTACCGGTCGTGCCCGAGGTGTAGAGGATGTAGAGGGGGTCGTTCGACTCCATCACCTGGGTTTCACACTCGCTCGCCTGATTTGCGACGAGATCGTGCCACCAAATCTGCTTGTCGCTGTTGAGCTTACCGTCGCCGATGCGGCTATAGACGATGGTGTGCTGAACGGACGGGCAGTCGGCTACGGCGTCCTCAACGGTGGCCTGCAACGGAATGACCTTGCCGCGTTGGTAGCCGCCGTCGGCGGTGATGACCACCTTGGTGTCGGAGTCCTGAATGCGATCCTTCAAGGCTATCGCAGAGAAGCCACCGAAAACGACAGTGTGAACGGCACCGATCTTGACGGTTGCCAGCATGGCGATCGCTAGCTGCGGGCACACCGGCATGTAGAGCGTGACCCGGTCACCCTTCGTGACGCCCAGTTCCTTCAAGCCGTTCGCCAAGCGGCTGACCTCGGCGCTCAGCTCTGCGTAGGTGAAGGTCTGCTCGTCGCCATTCTCCCCCTCCCACAGAAAAGCGATCTTGTCGCGGCGCTCCGTGTTCAGGTGACGGTCGATCGCGTTGGCTACGATGTTGCACTGGCCACCCACGAACCAATTGGCGTGCGGCGGCTTCCAGTCCAGGACAGTGTCCCAGGTTTTATACCAATCAAGCTGACTTGCCTGCTTCGCCCAGAATGCATCTGGATCAGCCTTGGCCTCGGCGCGCATGGCTACCGGGTCAGGGACAACAGCGTTCTGAACGAACTCCTCGGAAGGAGCGACTGCTTCTTGCTCCTCGAGAATAGAGTCGAGGGCGGTCGTATCCATTTCTGCTACTCCTAGATACTCACTCATTGCCCCCACGCAAGCCACGCGGGTACGTTCTCACGTGGGGGACGGGACGAAGGTTTGTTCTTCAGTAGTCAGATTCGGGAATCTGAAAGTCCATGTACCGAAACGTGCTGCCTATTGTGTGGTTGCGGGAAGCCTACTGAGAGGCGTCCAGAGTCTGCTGAGCGAGCGCCTGAAGCTCCTCGATGCCTTCCTGCCCCTCGATTTCGGTCACTATTCGCTGCAGGTTTTCAGTGACCTCGGGGCCAGTACCCGCGAGCCTGCCGAGACCGATGATCGCGGCCTCACGGACCTCTGGAGCAACTGTCCAGTCGATGGCCAGGTCAGCCAATGGCACTGCCGCCTCGGGTGAGCCGATACCGGCAAGCGCGGTGATGGCGCTTCTGGCCAGCAAAGCGTCCGGTGCCCGGGCAGTATCGGCGATGACAGGAATGGCCTTCACACTGCCCATCTTCTCGAGATCGATGAGGCAGTGGATCTTGGCATCTCGGTTGCCATCGCGGACGGCAGTGATAAAGGCCTCCTCGGCTTCTTCCTCGCTGATAAGCACGAGCGCGGACGCTGCCGCGTCCTGAACATCGCGCTCGCCCGTCTGAAGAGCCTCACTGAGGGCGGGCACTGCCTCGGGGCTACCGATTCTGCCCAGAAGTCGCGCGGCCCACGTCTGCACCTCAGGTGAGGCAGAAGTCTGGAGCGCAGCGATCCAGAGCGGAAGTGCCTCCGCTGACTCGAGGACCTCCCTGTTCTGATTGTAGGTCACACTCGCCATGGGATCGGCGAGGGCAACCTCCTCGATGAGCTGGTTGACGGCGCGTTGGGCCGGGCTTCCACACCCGACGGCCAACAGCAACAAAATGACGGCTCCGATAAAGCGACGATACATTGCGCGCTCCTTCTTCCGACTGCCTACCCAGCTAGGCTTGCACGGGGCGAACTTCAACGAGAAGGCTCGATTCTTCTTCAGTAACGCTCCTCCAACCGTTGGATTACGTGGTTCACCAGGGGATCGAGTGAATCGCCCGAGACGCGCCAGCCCTGCGCTGTGTTGCGCAGGTGGACTACGGTCTCGGTCTGTTCCTGCTGAGGGTTGACCTTCATGACGGTGACGCTGGCCATTTCACCCTCGAGATCAGCCGGTTGGGCATCGTAGGTGTAGTCGGCTTGCACCGACTCACTAAACAACCCCCATAATAGCGTTTCCACCGAGTGCGCGAGGAATGATTCGGCGTCTCCATCTTGGACAATGACGATCTGCTCGTTGATGCGGCGCAGGATTTCCTCCATATCGAGGAGCCTCACCGCCATGTCCGAGTCGCCGGTGTTGATCGCGCGTATGTAGGAAATGGCGACCACCTCAGGATCAGGTGGGCTGCAAGAGACTGCGGCCAGTGTCGCCACAACAGCGGCGATGGCAAGGAATCGGGTCGGGATCTTCAAACCTTTTCTCTCCTCACTTCTGGCTGCCACCCTCGCTGCTCATGGGTAGCTCGACCAACGCTCTACTGTAGACCACTCTTCCTGCCACAATCGTCAATAAAACCTCGGCCCGTCGCAGGGTGTCGTCATTGGCTTCAGGTGCCAGTGGATTCTCGCTCCATACCACGATGTCAGCCGGAGCGCCGGGGGAAAGAACGGCATCTCGAGCCAACCCGTGAGGACCAACTGTAGCCCGCAATGCCAATGACCGGCCAATGCCCTGATCAGGATACCAGCCGCCCGCCGGGTAGCCTTCCGCATTGCGCCTCGTGGTGAGCGCCAGGATGCCTTCAACGGGCTCGAGCGGGTAGGCGGGGGCATCGGAGGCTATGGTCCAAGGTATGCCGCTCGCCAGGATCTCGCGCCAGCGGTGGGAGCGCTCCGATCTCGCCGGTCCGAGTCGCTGCTCGAGCCAATAGACGTCGTGGCTGAAACGAAGCGGAACCAAGGCGACGGTAAGCTCTATGCTGCGAGCTGCCTCCAACCAGTCCGTCGGTGGCAGATCAGAGCCGACCAGCATTCCCGCCCGATTTGTCTGGGCCAACGCGTCGAGGGCCAACGCCACAGCCCGGTCGCCCTGAGCGTGCAGGTGGAGAGGAAGCCCTTGTGCGTTCGCGATCTCGGCCGCATGACTCAACGCCGACGGTGAAACTTGCAGGAAACCCTCGGTGGAGGCGTCGGCATAGGGTTCGTCGAGTGCCGCCAGGCGGGCGGTGAACGGACCGTCAACCCGGGCTCCAATCGCCTCGACTCCGAGGAGCGGCCTCTCTGATATTGCGCCCGCATCCGCGTGATCCGGCAAGACTCGCATGCGAACGCGCACGGGCAGTAGCTTCTCTCTCTCGAGTGCCACGTAGGCATCGATCTCGGCACCAGTCAGAGGTGCTGTGGCCACCGACGTCAGCCCCATCGATGCCGCTAGCTGAAGGCCACGGCTGATCCACTCCTGCCGTTGCTGGCGGTCGATCCCAGGCATGCTGGCCTCGAGCGTATCAACCGCGCTGCCCAGAAGGATCCCGGTGGGACTGCCATCGTCCCCACGCAGCACGCCCTCTTTCTCATTCAGATCAAGGAGCTGCAGGGCCGCATGATTGAGCCAGGCTACCTTGCCGGCCCGCCGGAACAGGGCCACTGGGCGGTCGGCCACGACCATATCGAGAGCCTCGTGGGTCGGCAGGACGGGATCCGGCCAAAGCGACTCATTCCAGCCCCATCCCAAGAGCCAATCGTCGTTGCTTCCGCCGGCTGAGGCATTGCGGACCATGGCCTGTACTTCCTCGAGGGTCGAGGCCAGACGAAGATCCAGAGGGGCCTCGCTCCAGCGGCCCAGGGCCAGCGGGTCGATCCATGCGTCGAAGAAACCGGGAAGCACACACTCCTCATCCAACTCCATTACCTGGGTGTTTTCGGTCGCCAGAGCCAGGATTTCCGCCCGCGAGCCGACTGCGAGAATGGAATTGCCACGAATGGCCAGAGCTCCGAGCGGGCGGTCACTGTTACCGAGGGGGTAAATGGCACCGCCGACGAAGATCAGATCGGGGCCGTCGGAGGGCGCGCCACCGCAGCCCATGAGCAGGGCGGTCAACCCCAAAGCGATCACCCACCCGGTTGCGGGAGTCGGGCCGGCTGAGCGGCGGGCACGAAGAGTCCTACGGTTCAAAGTGGGCATTGCGGCAGGGTGGCTGACGACGGTCGGATACGACTCCCAAATTGTACCAGGGTGTCGCATTTGGTGTGGCCAAGTCGCAGGTGTTTGACACGCGGGGACAGGAAATCTAGCCTGCCGGGCATGCGTACGCGTCATGAGCTTGCTCGAACCCTGCTTCTGATCGCCCTTATTCTCTTGAATCTGTCTGTTTTCAGAGCGAATGCCGGGGCGCAGCAGCTACCCTGGCTCATCAGCCCTCCACTCCTGCTCCCCGAGGGGCTCCACCGTCTCTTGTTGTGGTCGGAGTTGCAGGCGATGGTCACCTTCTTCGAGCGTACCGATGTCCTGGAGCTCAGCGAAGGTGTGCAGGCTCCGCGAGCTGCCAGACGCATGGAGATCGGCAGATGGGCCCGTAGCATGGGAAGTGGCTGGCAGGCCTCTTTCGCCCATGTCCGCGATCAGGTGAGCTTCGTTCCCTACGACGGGTCGATCCGTGGGGCCTCAGGGGCGCTGGAGAGTGGCGCTGGGAACGCTCTCGATCAGACACTTCTCTTGCGTGAGCTTCTGGCAGCGCAGGGTATCCGTGGTCGTTTGGTCCATGGCCGTTTGGCTTGGGGTGACGCCGCCGAGCTCGTCCTCGGGGCAGGGCAGTTTCCTGCCGCGACGCCGAACGATCCATGGCCACGCTGGGTGGAGATTGCGGCAGACCACTGGTGGTTGGAAGCAGAGATCGAAGGGGCCTGGGTGGGGCTTGATCCTGCGTTTCCTGGATCGCAGCCGGGAGAGGTACGCGGCGAGCTCCTGGAACTGCTCGAGGAGGTTCCTGCCGAGCTGCTCGGGCGACTCCGTATCGAGATTCTGCATTCGGATCTCCTGCTGACAGGAAGCGAGATGCACTCGGGGGAGCTCATCGGATCGAATGTGGAGGTATTCCTGGAGTCGATGTCGGATCCCCCAGGAGTGGCGACCGAAGATGCGTTCGAGGGCACGGAGGCACTGCGTGACACGGGTGGAGGGCAACAGCTCTCAGCGCCCCGAGAGGCAGTTCCCGTTCTCGGGATCAACTCGGGGATTACACTACGTGGGCATCTGTTCGTGCCCAAGAAGATCGCACCCGAGACGGGCCCATGGATGCTCCATCTCGTCTCAGCGAACGCGCACCTGGAAGCTGGTCCGTTCGAGGAGCCGGATCTTCGAGATTTGTCGATTCGCATCACGGTCGAAGCGCCACGCGCGCCAGTTCAGGTAATGCAGGTTCCCTGGGGAAGTAGTCCACAGGGGCGCCTGACAGTGGCGGTCGGAGGCGGACCGGTTTCGACCGCGCAGCTAGGTCGAGCAGCAGAGCCACTTTATGAATCCCTCGAAGGCCTCGCCAGCGTAGAGCTGGCTGCCCGTGATGCCATGCGGCCGCCCCTCGCATACGCTGACGCCTCGATCGCATTGCATCAAATCACGCGGGCATCCTGGAGAGATTTCACGCGGGCTGCCCCGGCGGCACTGGGATGGGCTGTGCTGAGCAGCGTTGATCGTGTTTCGGCGCGAACTCTGGCAGGCAGAGTGTTGCGACCTGGCCTGCGTCTCGCTGCGGTGCGCTGGCAGCCGCCCGAAGGCGACCGGGCAGGCGCGTTCACTGTGTACCTCGATGATCCGATTGTCATCGGGCAGCTGGTTGGTGCGGCCGATCCTGCCACTCTGCAGGCGGCCTATGGGCTGCTGCAATCCGCGGTCGTCAGCCAGGTCATGCATCGCGTCGCCAGCCACGCACCGGCCACGGCTTTCGACGTCACCCTCCGTGCCATCGGAACCGGACAGGGCTTGGATTGGTGGACCGAGCCCAGCGCGTTGCCCGAGAGCTGGCCACCGGCAGCACGCGCGTTGGCTTCCG
>JAUWTE010000153.1 GCA_030609765.1 Acidobacteriota bacterium | reverse complement strand
CATAGCAAGGACAGACAAGGTACTCGGAAGCGATGGATATGACGGCTGAGCAGCAGGCCATCGAGTATTGCCTGAAGGGGCAGAAGGACGCCTTTCGACCGCTGGTCGAGGCCTACTTCCCCCGGGCCGTACGCCTCGCTCGAGCCATGGTCGGCAATACGGAGGATGCACGCGACCTGGCTCAGGAGGCCTTCATTGCGGCGTATCGGGCATTGCCGAAAATGACGCCGGGGCGGCCCTTTTATCCATGGCTGCGCGGCATTCTGCTGAATCGCTGTCGCATGTTTCTGAGGACGCGGCGCCGGGCAACAATGCGTCGGGTCGCTGCCGCCGAGCGACCAGGCCACTGGGCCATCGGGGTTGCGGATTCATATACACCGGAGAAGCGGCGCACCGCGGACCTGGTGCGGCGCGCATTGAAGGAGTTGAGCCCGGAGGACCGCGAGATCTTGGTTCTCAAACACATGGAGGGCTACTCCTACGATGAGCTGGCCGCCGCGCTGGGGATTGGCAGGGGTACTGTCGCGTCCCGGCTTTATCGGGCCAGGCATCGTATGCAGGAGGCGTTGCAGGTGCTGGACCCGACGTTGATGGATCATGAGCTAGAGACTGACTCTGCGGGGGATACGGAGGAACGGGTATGAGCGGCGGGAAAGACGGAGAGCAGCGCCAGGATGGCTCGCCGGGGCCGGTGCTTCAGTGCGATGAAGCACGGATCAAGTTGATGGAGTTTCTCGATGGCGAGCTTGCACCCGCCGAGGTGCCGCGCCTCGAGGATCATCTGGCGGTGTGTGTGAGTTGCCGCCGTGAGGAAATGGCGTACCGCCGGCTGGAGGAGGTGACACAGCAGATGGTCGACGAAGAGTATCCGGATGTCGATATCGAAGTGGCATGGGAGACCATTTACCGAAGGTTAGAGCGAAGCCTCGGTTGGCTGATCATGTCGGTTGGCCTCATCGCCTTGCTGGGATATGGCGCCTGGCAGTTCCTGAACGAGTTTCTGCTCGATCCCGAGGTGCCGTTTCTGCTCAAGTTCGGCGTGGGTGCGGCAGTCGCCGGCGCTATCGTATTGTTGATCTCCATCGGCCGTGAAGTCGGCACCAAGTATCGCAGCGAAAGATACCGAGAGGTTCAAAGATGATCGTGACAACCTCGGAACACGTAGCACACAGGCCCACCATCGCGACCCTCGGGCTCGTGCGCGGAAATACACTGCGCGCCCGGCATGTCGGGCGCGACGTCATGGCGGGGCTCCGCAGCCTGGTCGGCGGTGAGATCAGCGACTACACGAAGATGATGGCTGAGGCCCGCGAGCAGGCGCTCGATCGGATGGTCGACGAGGCACGGGCGCTGGGGGCCAATGGTGTGATCAGTATCCGGTTCGGCACCTCCTACATCATGTCGAACGTCGCTGAGATCCTGGTTTACGGCACCGCGGTGACTCTGGCCGACGAGGATTAGCCCGCGGAGGGGTCTTGCTCGGTGGCAGCGGTGAGGAGCTCTTGGGCGCGCTGCAGGTCGGTCTCCATTACGTAGACACGGATCTCGCTGAGCATGCCGAGGTTCACTGGCTCAGCGTGATACTTCAGTGATTCCAGTGTGCAGGGAATTCCCTCTGCCTCGAGCATCCCCTGCATGAAGATCGCCTCCTCCTCGGAGGCCACGGTGCGAAGGGCAACCCAGCTGCTTTCTTGATCTTCCATACGGCGCCAATCTCCTCTGTCCTGCACGATTTTGCTCGCGTTTGGGCATTCTACAGCACCGGTTACCTTGCGATCCCGACCGGCGGGTCGCTTGCAACTGCGGCGCTACGGATCTATATAGGATGCGTGCGTATGTTTTCGCGGACCCGGCGGTCCGCGATTCCCGCCCCCGCCATCTGCCCATTCAGATCGGTTGACAGGGCCAACGTCTTGCTGCACGAGCACAGCTAGTGAGGTAGGTCATGCGCAACCTCTTGGGTCGTTCCTTCCTGATAGTTCTGGCGCTGCTGGCCATTGCCATGCCGTCGCTGGGCCAACAGGGTATCCCGACAACCGAGTCGATCCTCGGTAGGGCAGTCGGATCAGATTTCTATCTGGCCTCATACGACGAGTCTTTGCGGTACTTTCAGGCTCTCGACGCCGCCAGCGACAAGCTCGAGCTCATCAAAATCGGGCAGACTAGCCTGGGCCTCGACTGGTATATCGCCATCATCTCGTCGCCCGAGAACCTGGCCAATCTCGATCACTATCGAGAGATCGCCATGAGGCTTGCCCATCCCGAGGGCTTGACCGATGCGGAAGCGCGGCAGCTCGCCGTCGAAGGCAAGGCCATCGCTCATGTGGACGGTGGCTTGCACTCGACCGAGGTGGCCGGCCACCAGCACACACCTCTGCTCGCCTATACCCTTCTCACCGGCGACGACGATCCGGAAATCCAGGCCATTCTCGACAACGTCATCACGATGTTGTGGTTCTCGCTGAACCCGGATGGCCAGAACATGATCTCGGAGTGGTACAACTCCAACCTGGGCACTCCGTTCGAGATGTCGCGGACGCCGGAGCTGTACCAGAAGTACATCGGGCACGACAACAACCGCGACGGCTACATGATCAACCAGATCGAGTCGCGCGTCGTCACCCGGGTTGTGCGCGATTGGGAGCCGCAACTCCTCTACAACCATCACCAGACCTCGCCGTTCCCGACTCGCATTTGGATCCCGCCCTTCGCCGAGCCAATCGCACCGCATGTCCACCCGTTGATGTGGAGGACGGTGAACCTGATGGGTATGTCGATGGCGCAGGCGCTGGAGGAGAGGGGTCAGCCGGGTGCGATGCACATGGGTACGGGTTTCGATGACTGGTACCCGGGATTCCTCGATCATGCCCACAGCTTCCACAACGTCGCCTCGTTCCTGACCGAAACGGCAGGCGTCGGCTACGCCACTCCGCGCTTCTACTCGGTGCGCGAGTTTCCCTCGCCGCGCAACCAGCTCCGCCCCGAGTCGCTCTATGCCAGCCCATGGCAGGGTGGGTGGTGGCGCCTGCGTGACGCTGTCGAGTACTGCCACACGGCATCGATGTCGGTGCTCGACTTCGCCGCCAAGTACAAGTACGACGTTCTGTACAACCGCTACCAGGCGGGTCGCGACGTCATCGACCAGTTCACCCAGGACCCACCGTACGCGTATTTTATTCCACAGGATCAGCGCGACCCTGTGGCGGCCGTGGAAATGTTGCGGCGCCTGGCCTTCAACGGCATCGAGGTTCACCAGCTCACCAAAGAGGCCACGCACGAGGGCATTACCTATCCGGCCGGTACCTGGGTTATTCCCATGGACCAGCCGTTCGCCAACTTCACGCTGCAGCTTTTCGACGTCCAGGAGTATCCGGAAATCCTCGGCGCTGGTGGTGAAATCGACACGCCCTACGACGTCTCCGGCTGGACCCTGCCGTACCAGATGGACGTGCGAGTGATCGAAGCGGCCACGCCGCTGACGGACGCGGTGCGCGGGACCATGCAGAAGCTCGAAGGCGGGGAAGTGGCTTGGGACGCTGATCCCGGCGAGGGTGCCGAGTTCGACAGCGTGCCCGGCATTGGATTCGACAGCAACCCGCTCGCGGCGGCCATCGTTCCGCCCACCGGCTCAGCGAGTGGCTCCGGCTCCGCCCTGATCGTCGATGCGGCACAGAATAACTCCTTCCGTGCCATCCAGAAGGCCTGGGCGAGTGGCGGCACGGTGCAGTACAGGCCTGGCACTGCCGGTGCCGACGGTGAGCCGGGCACCAGTGGCAAGTACGTGATCAGCGGCGTGGGTGCCGACGCTATCCAAACGATGGTCTCCGACTTGGCGCTACAGGCTGAGCGTGGCTCGGCCTCCGGCACACGCATCTCACGGCCTCGTGTGGCGCTGTACCGGCCATGGGGCGGCAACATCGACGAGGGTTGGACGCGCTGGCTGCTAGAGATCTACGGCTTTGAGCCTGTCACGATCCGCAACTTCGACGTGGCCGCGGGCGATCTTGATTCGCGCTTCGACGTGATCATCTTCGCTGACTACGGTGCCAACACCATCCTCAACGGGAACCAGAAGGGCAGTGTTCCGCCTCGCTATGCCGGTGGCATCGGTCGGATGGGAGTTCGCCACCTCGAAGACTTCGTCAGCGGTGGTGGCACGCTGGTGTGTATCAACAACAGCAGCATGTTCGCCGTTGAACAGTTCAACCTACCCGTCGAGAACGCGATCGAGGGAGTCAGCCGCAGCGACTACTTCCTTGGTGGCGCCATCCTCGAGATGATCGTCGATCCCTCCCACCCGGTCATGACGGGCATGCCCGAACGGGCCAAGGTCGTGGTCGGCCGCGGTCCGGTATTCACCACCAAGGAGGGCTTCGAGGGTACGGTGCTGGCCAAGTACGCGGAGCATGGCTCCCCGCTTCTGTCGGGCTTCCTGCGTGGTGAGGAATACCTGCAGGGTTACGCTTCCGCTCTCGACGTGGAGCTCGGCGAGGGCCACGTGATTCTGCTGGGCGCCCGCCCGCAGTGGCGTGCCCAGCCATTCGGCAACTTCAGGATTCTATTCAACGCCGCCCTCTTCCACGGTGATGTGGCCGCGAACGCCGCGGGATCGCCGGACTTCTGGACGCCACCGGAGCCGAAAGAAGAGGACGAGGATGAGGAACAGAGCTCCGAGCAGAACCGCCGCCGTCCAGGTCTGGGAGGACCCGGGGGAATGGGTCCGGGTGGCGCGCACTAGCTAGCTTGGGTACCTCGGTACAATCCTGCGGCCGGTGGGGTCTCCCCCCGCCGGCCGCATTGTCTTCGTCTCGTTACGCTTGGGCGTCGGCTTCGCTGGCCCTGCCGAGCAGGCGGCCTACCCACTGCCGGAGGTCCTCGTTGATGAGGTAGAGGGCCGGCACCAGCAGTAGGGTCAGGACAGTCGAGACCGACAAGCCCCACACAATCGCCTTGGCCATGGGTGACAACCACGCGGCCTGGCCGGTGCTCACGAGCGACAGCGGCAGAACGCCGGCGATGGTGCTCAGGGTCGTCAGCATGACGGGACGAAAGCGGCGCTTGGCGCTGAGGGCCACGGCGTGCACCAAGGGCACACCCCTGGCACGTGCTTCATTGATGAAGTGCACGAGCAGGAGCGAGTCGTTGACCACGACACCGGTCAACGCGATGACCCCGAACAACGACATGAAGGTCAATGACTCACCCATGATGAAGAATCCGGTGACCACTCCGATGAGGCTGAAGGGGATAGCGAAAAGAACGACGAACGGCTGAGCAAAGCTGCGGAAGATCGCTCCGAGAATGGCGTAAATCACCAGCAGGGCGATGGCGAAGGCCTTGAAGAGTGACGACATGCTCTCATCCGTTTCCTCGGCCTCGCCGGCGAAGTCGAGGAAGTAACCGGGGTAACGCTCGCTGACGTCCATGAACTGCTCAGCCACCAAGGCATTCGCCTCCACCGAAGTGATGACCTCGGTGTCGACGTCAGCGCTCACCGAGATCACCCGTTCGCGGCTTTCCCTGTCGATGCGACCGTAGCCGCGCGTACGGCGCAGGCTGGCGATGCTGCCGAGGGGGACGAGGTCGCCGCTGGTGGTCGAGATGCGCAAGCTCGCGACGTCATCCAGGTTGCGGCGATACTCGGGAAGGTAACGGACGCGGACGTCGATGTCCTCGTCTTCCTCCTGCACAGTGGCGACGACAGTGCCATCCATGGCCGTGCGCACAGCGCGCCCGATACTGTCGACAGAGAGGCCGTAGAGGGCGGTGCGGTCCTCATCGGTAATGACGCGTATCTCGTCCTTACCCTCCATGAAGCTGTCGCTGACATCGTGGACTCCGTCGACGGTGGCGAGAAAGTCCTTGATCTCGGTGGCAATCTGCCGCAGGACGTCGATTTCCTCTCCGAGAACCTGAACGTACACGGGACGTCACACGGGCGGGCCGCCGGATTCGCGCTCCAGTTCGATGCTCTCGGCGCCTACCACCGACTCCATCAGCTGCGCGCGCAATTCTTGATAGATTTGCGGCCCGCGGCCGCCGAAGACCTGTGACTCCGGCAGGCGAACTCTTACCTGGCCCAGGTTGGGACCGTACTCCGATCTGCGGTTGCTGAAGGGCCACTGTCCCACCAGGCCGATCACACTCTCCACATCCTCCGGGGGAAACTGGAGTGCAATGTCCTCGACCTGCTGGATGACCCGCTCGGTGTCCTCGAGGGCGCTCGAAGCCGGGGTCTTCACGTTGATCAAGACCTCCACGGCCGCGGTTTCATCGAAGAAGATGAACTTCATGAACGTCGTCAGGACGCCCGCCCCGACTGCGGCAAGGATTACCAAGCCAAGGGTTACATAGCGATAGCGAATCGCCGCACTGACCGTGCGGCCGTAACGCTTACGCAGCCGACGGAACCACCTGGGCGTACCACGCCGTTCCGGTGCCTCGGCAGTACTGCGGGAGAAGTCCGCCAGGTGAGACGGCAAGATGACTAGGGCCTCCAACAGGGAGGCCACCAGACATGCCACCGCGACGACGGGAATGATGGCGAGGAACTCGCCCATTACGCCACTGGTCAGCAACAACGGCAGGAAGGCCGCGATCGTCGTGGTTACCCCGCCGACCACAGGAAGCGTTACTTCCCTCGTGCCCCTGATCGTTGCCGCTACAGGCTCCATGCCCCTCTGCATATACCGGTAGCTGTTCTCCGCGATGATGATGGCGTCGTCAACCAAGATGCCGAGCACCAGAATGAAGGCGAACAACGACAGCATGTTCAGCGAGCCACCGGTCAGGTAAAGCACGATCAGCCCACCGCTGATGGCCAGGGGCAGGCCGAAGGCCGTCATGGCGGCGACGCGGGGCGACAGGAAGGCGTTGAGGACCAGTATCACGAGCGCCAAGCCCCACAAACCGCTCTGGTACATGGTGCGCAGGCGGCTCTCGATCCACGTGGACCCGTCATTGAGCATGAAGAACTCGACACCTTCCGGTGCCGAGGTCTCGAACTCCTTGACGATCTCCCCCACCTGGTCGACGATCGAGATCGTGTCGCCGTCGGGCTGCTTGACGATGTGAAGGTTGATGGCTGGAAGGCCATTGGCTCGGGCGAGAGTCGTGGCCTCCTCGAAGGTGGCCCTGACGCGGCCGAGGTCGCCGACACGGATCTGGTGGCCATCGGCCGCCGTGCGAACGACGATCGACTTCACCTG
>JAUWTE010000148.1 GCA_030609765.1 Acidobacteriota bacterium | reverse complement strand
GGTCGCCTCTCGCCGCGCACCCGATGATCTCTGGTGGCGCATGGGAGAACGCCTGTCAGGCGCCATGGTCGGTCCCCTTGAGCGTTTGGGCTACCTTGCAGGTGCTGAGGTGATTTACGTTGTCCCCGATGACGTCCTTCACCTGATTCCCCTGGCGTCACTACCACGAGCCGGCTCTATCGACGAGGTGTATGGTGATCGTTATGTCTGGGCCCGGGCTCCATCGCTCTCGGCGCTCGACGCGGCCTGGCATCAGCGCCCGCGCCGCGGCTCGTTGGTGGCGTTCGGACAGGATGGCGGAGCAGACACAATCGCCGAGTTGAGGGCATCCTTGAGGGGCGGGCTCGGATCGTTCCTGCTCGGCTCCCGCGCGAGCGAGAACGCATGGCGTTTGGTGGCACGGGATGCGGCGATACTGCATTTCGCCGGACACGCGGTTGTTCCGAGCCCTGATCTGACAGGAGGCGGATTGAAACTGCGTGCCGATAGTCTCGCGGATGGGCGCCTCTCCGTAAGAGAAATACTCGAGCTCGATCTGCGGGGAGCATCTGTAATCCTGCTTGGATGTGATACGGCGACCCGGCCCGCGAGCTCCGTCCATGGGTCGGGCACGGGAGAGCTCTTGAGCCTCAGCGAGGCGTTCCTGCTGGCCGGGGCGCGGAATGTTGTCGGCAATCTGTGGCCTGTGACAGAGCAGGCGGGACGACGACTCGCTGTTGCGTTCTACGCCCACGGGGGACCCCTGGAGGGAGCAAAGAGTCTCGCTTTGGCTCGCCGGGAGCTGCGCCGGCGCTGGCCCGATCGGCCCGACTGGTGGGCTGGAGCTGTTTGGGAGGGTTTTGCCGGACCCGCCGTTGCCGCGGGGCTGGAGTAGGCCGCGAGAGCCTCGCGGGCCTGTATCCGGGTCAATTTCCTCACCGCCGGTGGAGTGCACGGTATTCTCTTGAGGGGCTCTCTTGGTGAAGTAGGCGCGGAGAGGCGATAATAGGGATTCCGATCGGAGAGGCTCCCCTCCTCCTCTGGCAGTCCAGGTGTTTCCACCGTGAAGGTCGGAGTATGAAAAGACAAATCTTCAGAGCGCTCAAAAGCCTCGGCAAGCTCGTTCTCTTCATCAGTATCGCCGTCGGCGGTTACTACGCCTACACCTACTACAACGCAGAGGAGGTGGAGGAAGGCCTGGGCGAACTGCCCACGGCCGTGGTCGAGGTGCGCGACATCACCGTGAGCGTGTCGGCCACCGGGGTGCTCGAGCCGATCAAGGTCGTCGAGGTGAAGTCCCGGGCGTCGGGAGAAATCCTGCAGATGCCGGTGGAGATGGGCGACCTCGTGGAGCGGGGCCAACTCCTCGTTCAGGTCGACACCCGCATTCTCGATCAGGAGTTCAAGCAGGCCGACGCCGATCTGCAGTCGGCCATCACCCGCAAGGAGATCGCCGAGCGCCAGTACCTGCGTGCCCAGGACCTGCACCAGCAGGACCTGATATCGGAAAACGACCTCGAGGCCAGCGAGCAAAACGCCACCAACGCCCAGGCGACGCTACTGCGCTCGGAGGCGTCTCTTCAGCTCGCCAGGGAACGGCTCGAAGATGCCACGGTGACGGCACCGATCAGTGGCACCATCATCAGCAAGGCGGTCGAGGAGGGGGTGATCATCACCTCGAGCACGTCGAATGTTTCGGGGGGGACGACGCTGGTGCGGATGGCCGACCTTTCGCGGCTGCAAATCCGCACGTTGGTGGACGAGATCGACATCGGCAAGGTTCTGGGCGAGCTCGAGGTCGAGAGCACCGTCGAAGCCTTTCCCGACCGTACGTTCACCGGCGCGGTGATGAAGATCGAGCCGCAGGCCGTAGTGCAGCAGTCGGTGACAACCTTCCCCGTGCTCTCGTTTGTCGACAACAGCGACGGGATGCTGCTGCCCGGCATGAACGCTGACGTCAACATCATCATCCACCGGCGGCCCGGGGTGTTGGCCGTTCCCAACGAGGCCGTGAGAACGCCCGAGGATGCCGCCCAGATAATGGCCATGTTCGAGGCTGACATGGCGACGGCAACGGAGGAAGGGCAATCTGCAGGTGCTGTGCCGTCTGATCGTTCTGAGGCGGGTTCGAGTGATGAGCCCGCATCCGAACCGAGTGGTGCGCCCGCGGAGGGGCCGGGTGAGCAGGGTGCCGGCCGTGGCGGTGAAGGGATGGGTCCAGGTGGTCAGGGGGGTCGTTCCGGTGGCGGTTTCGGAAACATGGATATGTCGGACCCCGAGGTACGGGCCCGCATGGAGGAGATGAGGAGCCAGCGCCGCGCCCAGATGGAGGCGGAGGCGCGTGATCCCTGGGGAGTCGAGAGTGTGCGGCGCCAGGCGGCGGTCGTGTTCGTCATGGGAGAGGACGGGCTCATGCAGCCGCGCCAGATTATCACCGGCGTGCGTGACTGGGAGCGCACCGAGGTGATCGAGGGCCTTCAGCCGGGCGAGGAAGTGGTAATGCTGCCCAGCACCTCGTTGCTGCGATCGCAGGAGGAGCTGCGACAGCGTTTCAGCGGTCGCTCGATGGTTCCCGGCATGGGGGGCGGCGGAGGCCGAGGGGGCCCACCTCACTAGCCTGGATTTCCCTGATTAGGCTCCTGATCGTTCCCGTTCGGCCATTCTTCCGCTCCGAATGGTCGTGACCACCCCCTGATCTGCCCAACAGGGTCACGTTCGCGCCCCGCGGGAGAGTCATCTGAGCCCCCTGAACCGTGCAACCTGTGACTAATTGTGCACAGCATAACACATCATAAGTCTATAAAAGTCTCCCTAAATTCACGTACATAAGCGTTGAACGCTAGTGTCCTTTCGTTTACAGTCATCTGTGCTCGCTCATAGCAACCGCAAGCTGGGGGGCATGCGGCGAGGGCAAGTTGTATGAGTCCGGGGTAGGGGGGAGCGAGGAATCAGTACGTGGCACGCAGGAAACACAGCGACGTAGAGCCGCTACCGGCTAAACCGAACCGATCGGTGATCCGGACACGCTGGGTTCTGCTCATCGGGCTCGCATACATCGTGTTGTTCGGCTCCGGTGAGCCGGCGCCGCTGTGGCCAAACCAGGTGCTGGTGGTTGCCGCCTTGTTGTTGTCGAACGTCCTGCTGATAGTACTCTTGGGCATCGGCTACGACTGGCTGCGCATGCGCTGGTTCTTTACCGGACTCGATGTCGCCACCGTGAGCTTCGTCGTGGCGGTTTTGGGCCGGTCATACACCGACCTCCTCCTGATTTATTTCGCCGTGTTGCTCGTTGCGATGGCCGTGCCTCGTGTCGGTATGATCGCAAGCATCACGCTCATCGGCTGCGTCGCATACGGATCGTTGTTGTACCTCGAAGTCGGTCCTGCTCTGTGGCGTAGCTCGGAGATTCTCGTCCGGCTGCCTTTCATGCTCGGGATTGCCCTGTATTTCAGCACCCTCGTGCATGAAGCGGGGCGCGACCATCAGCGCGCCCACAAGCTCGAAACCGACGCGCGGCGCATGGCTGAGCGCGCCAAGCACCTGGCCGAGGAGCAGTATCGTCTCAAGGCGCTCAGCGAGATCGGAAGCCTGGGTTTGTCGGGTGCGCGCGCCGAGCCCGGCGATGTCCTGTTCGACATCACCCGGCGGGTGCAGAAGGTGGTTGGTATCGATCGCTGCTCCCTGGTGATTTTCGAGCAAGACAACCAGCAGGCCTACCTGGCAGCCAGTGGCGACGATCCCAGCGTCGAGGTACGTGTGCTGACGCTCGATGAATATCCCGAGCTGCAAGCCACTCTGAATCGCTCGCAGCCCACTGAGGTCTACCCGGGGGACCCCAAGGACCTGTGGGAGAAGATGCAGGAGTGTCTGCCTCCCACGAACCCATTCCGCGCCTTTCTCGTCGTTCCCATCCAGCGCAACAACCGCCTGGTTGGGGCTTTCTACCTGCGCGATGCACGTCCGGATCACCGCTATACGGAGGACGACCGGAGCTTCTGCTCGACCGCTGCAATGATGACAGCGGCCTTCATCCACGGCCAGGACCTGCTCGAGCAGCTACGCCGGCAGAGCCGCCGCGACGGCCTCACGGGCCTTCTCAACTTCCAGGCTTTCACCCAGGAGGTGTCACGGGTGCTGGCGAAAGATGCTGGGAAAGGGGAGCCCTGGACGCTGGTAGTCGCCGATCTGGACAACTTGAAGGTAGTCAACGACGACCACGGCCATATGGCCGGCAACCGCCTGATTATCACTGCGGGCCACAATTTCGCCTCGTCGTTGAGTGGAGCCGCGGCGGTCTGTCGCTACGGCGGTGATGAGTTCGTGGCGCTGGTGCCCGGGACCAAGCGTGAGGCGAACAAGGTCCTGGAGCGATTCCTGCCCGCCCTCAGGACGGCGGGTGCCGATCTGCCACTCCCGCCGAGCATCTCAATTGGTATCGCCGAATACCCGGGCGACGGTGCCGAGCCCGAATCTTTGCTCGAAGCTGCTGACCAGGCCATGTATCTGGCCAAGAACCGCGGGGGCCACCAGATCTGTCGAGCCGGCGAAGGCCTGGACGATGATGAATGGAAGCGGGCCGTTCTCGAGGCTGTCGTCTCGGTGCAGGCGCGTCGCTACCTGCCCGACGAGGAGCTCACGCTGGAGAAGATCCTCGAGCCGCTGACCGAAGCGCACGGTCACGGGCTCGACAGCCCGATTGTCAAGGAGACGCTTGGCAAGCTGATGGATGCCGTCGAGGCGAAGGACCCCTACACCCATGAGCACTCGACGGCAGTGGCCGAGTTGGCGCGGCGGTTGGCCGAGGCCATGGCTTTTCCCGAGGAAGATCTCACTGCCATCGAGATCGCCGGCCTGGTGCACGATGTCGGGAAGATCGGCGTACCGGAAGAGATCCTCTCCAAGCAGGGAAAGCTGAGCAGCATCGAGCGTCGTGTCATGGAGCGCCACCCCGAGGTCGCGGCCCGGTTACTGGAGCAGATCCCGCCCCTGCGCGAAGTTGTGCCCCTGGTCTTCTGTCACCAGGAGCGCTGGGACGGCAGCGGCTACCCGAATGGCCTGAAGGGCGATCAAATTCCGCCGGGAGCCCAGGTAGTGGCGGTTTGCGATGCATATCACGCCCTGACTTCTGCGCGAGCCTTTCGGTCGGCCCTCATGCCAGAGGAAGCCTGCCGAGTCCTGGAACGGGATGCAGGCAGGCTCTGGGACCCGCAGATCATCCAGGTGTTTCTGGAACGAGTCGTCCACGACGACGGCGCCGCCGCTTAGCCCGGTGAGAAATCCGGGTTAGCCCGCATTCCTCATCGCCCTCCGCCTCACACATGGTCTCGGTCCCCCGCGCGAAGGAACATGTGACAGATAGTCGCCTATGAGCGGCCATCTATCTTTGTGCATAGAATTAGACACTAATAGTTAGTATTGGTTATCGTTCATTTGCATAGCACTCATAAAATTAGGTTTCGTCGCTATTGATTGCTTGTGTACTATGAACATAGCTAAACATGACCGGTACACATCTCGAGTTGGGGATTAAGCCCGCCGACCGCCTCCGGGCGAGGGTGAATGCGCCATGACCGCTGACGAGCATGCTGCCGCTGAGGCAGGCGATGTTTCCGCCCGTCCTGTGCGCCGCCTGACTCCCCGTTTGCGGATCGTGCTGACCCGCTGGGTGCTGGTGATCGCGATCGCTTACGCTGTCCTCTTCCGTGGCGACACGATGGCGCCGTTGTGGCCGAACCAGCTCTTCGCGGGGGCGCTCCTCGTCTACAACGGCCTGATTACGTGGCTCTTGGGTGAAGGTTACGGCGGCAGAAAGCTCAAGATGGGGAGCACGGTTGCCGATGTCGTCGCCGTTAGCCTGGCGATCCTGATCTCCGGCAGTGCCTCCTCCGATTTCTTTCTCCTTTTCTTCGCTGTCATCATCTTGGCGGCGATATCGCACCGTCTGAGTGTTGTGGCGGCGGTCGCGGCGTTCGCCTGCGCCGCCTATACGGGTTTGCTGTATGCCGAGGTGGGTTCGGCGCTGTGGCGCAGCTCATCGTTGCTCATGCGCGTGCCCTTCATCTTCGGCGTTGCGATTTTCTTCGGTACCGTGGCGCAGGAATCCACCAAGGGACAGGCACGAGCTGACAGATTCCAGAGCGAGGCGGAACGTCTGGCTAATCAGACCCAGGAGATGGCCAGCGAGCTCGGTTACCTGCGGGCCCTCACCGAGATCGGGCGCCTCGCCCTGACGGGCTCATATCCTGGACCGGTGATTCACGAAATCAGCCTACGACTCCAGGACGCGCTACGGGTGGCGCGCTGCTCCCTGGTCGTTTTCGAGCGTGACGGCACCCGGGGATACCTGGCAGCGAGCGGCGACGACCCGAGCATCGGTAGCCGCATCTTCCCGCTAGAGCGGTACCCCGAGCTGCACACCGCCTTCATGAGCAAATCGATTACTGAAGTGCGGCCGGGAGCTCCAGGCGGGCTGTGGGAGCAGGTTGAAAAACACCTTCCCAAGGGGTCGCCGTTCCGTTCATTCCTGATCATTCCGCTGCTCTGGGGAGACTCCGTGCTCGGTGTTTTCTTCGTGCGGGACACCGACCCAGACCGGGTGTTCAGCGAGAAGGATCGCGAGTTTTGCTGCACGGCTTCGATGATGGTTTCCGGCTTCATCCGCCAGAACGAGCTCCTCGAGAAGCTGCGCCGGCAGAGCCGCGAGGATGCCCAAACAGGTCTGCTCAACCTGCATGCCTTTCGCGAGGAGGCACGACGGGTGATCGTCGGCGCCGATGCCGAGGCCGACAAGCTGACCTTCATGGTTGCCAGCATCGACAACTTCAGAGAGTTCAATGAGAAGGTCGGAGATGCGACGGGCAGCCAATTGGTTTCGGCCGTCGGGGCTCTCATTGAGGGGGCTTTGCCCGCAGCGTGCCTGCTGGCCCGTTACGGGGACGAAGAGTTCGCGGCTCTGGTTCCAGCGACACGGGCGGGCACCGTGGAGACGATGCAGAAGCTCCTCGATGAGCTCGCCGCCGAGCTGGGTAGCCTGCCCCAAGCCATTGGGGTTTCTGTTGGGGTGTCCACCTATCCCTGGGACGGTGAGAATCCCGAGGCCCTGATCGATGCGGCGCACCAGGCGATGTTCCTGGCGAAGAGCGCCGGAGGCAACCAGGTGTGCGTGTTCGAGCATGACGAGGGAGAAGACCGCTCTCAGCGAGCCGCCACAGAGCCGGACGCGTCACCTACCACTGAGCCTGCGGTTGTGGCTCCAGCCACGCCACCGCCAGCACTGGCTCACCCTGCTGCACCACAGCTTGCTGGTTTGCAGGCCGCGTTACTCGAAAGCGAAGACTTGGCCAATGCCCTGGCCGAGTGGGCTGGCGAGCTCGATTCCAAGAATCCTTATGGTAAGGACCACTCGAAAAAGGTGGCGG
>JAUWTE010000188.1 GCA_030609765.1 Acidobacteriota bacterium | reverse complement strand
CTTCTCGTAGATGCCTTTTGGGCCCTCGACGGTACGCATGATGTTCTTGACCGGCAGGTTCCGAAGGGCCTGCGACCAGTCAACCGGAGGCATTTCCCCAGCCAGGTCGAAGTACCTGGAAACGCGAATCAGATCTTCTTGCGACATGTCGGCAGGGAACTGGGGACGCTGAATGTTCTGGTTGCCGTACAGCCAAGCCGTGAAGAGCATCTGCTGGGCGCCGCCCCGATACCAGTTGCCCTGCTCGTAGAACTCCCCGACGCGGCCGACGCCAGCCCCGAAACCCTGCGGCACCAAAGCGGCATGGGCCGGATGGTCGAGTGCTGCAACCCCCATCTGCCACTCGGCGGTGGAGGAGCATCCCAGCGTGCCGACCTTGCCATTCGACCATCGCTGCCTGGCCATCCAGTCGAGTGCGTCGTAGCCGTCGGTGGTCGGGGGCCCGAGTATGTCCCATTCCCCTCCGGAGAAGAACTTGCCGCGCTCGTTCTGCACGACGTAGGCGTAGCCACGCTCCACAGCCCGCAGCGCCGACCCCAAGGTTCGCGCGCTCAGCTCGCCGTCACGATAGACGTTGAAGTTGTAGGGCGTACGCGACCAGATGATGGGGACGGGCTCGTCGGTCTTCGGGCGATAGACGTCGGTGGCGAGCCTGACCCCGTCGCGCATCGGTACCATGATCTTCTGGTCGATGACGGCGATTTCCTCGAGCCTCTCCAGAACGTCTTGGGCATTCTGGCCAGGCCGGAACTGGGCGGTGGCAGGGGGGCTCGATACTGCGCCTGCGACGACGGCGCCGAGTGCAACGATGAGAAGGAAAACCTTGATGGCGGCTTTCATGGCTTCGCCCGCTTTCTCGAGCTGGGATGGCTCGGGTCGATTCGAGATAGTTGGAATACTACTCGGCCAGGCGGCCCGTTCAAGCGGAGCAGGGATTTCGCGGACTTGGCGGACTTATCTGGGATCCGTCAGGCTTACCCAGCAAGAAACGTGAGATGATGGCTTCGTTCCGGTTCGTGCCGAAGTGGGCTGAGAGGTCCTGACGGGAGGAAGTGAAATGTCGAAAACGATCGTCAACAAGACTCTGAGCTCCCTGAAGGTACCTCTGCCGCGCGGCAAGGCTCTCCATCTCGGGCCGAACCAGGAAGGCCATATCTCTCCTCATGACGCCGAGCATCCGCCGCTGAAGGAGTTGATCGAGGCCGGCAAGGTCGAGATCATGGACGATCCCGACAACGAGGCCATCCCCTCCCCAGGCCGCCGCGGCCCGATGCCATTCGAGCGCTGATCGCGTCCGACGGAAGGGCTTGGTAGTCTGACTGATAGCGACCTATCATTCGCTCTCTCCGCCCCCATTCCTTTGCCCGTCGATAGCTCTGACGTAATCGATCCACCATGAAAATCGGACTCGTAGGATTTCCAGGTAGTGGCAAGACGACGGTGTTCAACGCCCTGACGGGTCTGGCTGCTGACACCGGCCCAGGTGTGCGACCCGGGCGGGCCAACCTGGGGGTGGTCAAGGTTCCCGATGAGCGGTTGGATCGGTTCGCCGCGCTCTATTCGCCGAAAAAGACGACGTACGCGGAGATCTCCTTCTGTGATATCGCGGGCGGCAGCAGTGCCCGAGGGCTGGATCGCGAGGTGCTGACCAGCATGCGAGAGATGGAGGCCCTCTGTCAGGTGTTGCGAGGCTTTGCGAATCCAGCGCTGCCGGAGCCTGCCCACCCGCGCCAGGAGCTGCGGGACCTCCTGGCCGAGCTTCTCCTCGCCGACCTGGAGATCGTCGAAAGGCGGATCATTCGGCTGCAGAAGGAGCGCGGTGACCCGCAGGATCTGACGCTCCTTCTCCGCGCCCGGGATCATCTGGAGGCAGAGCAGCCGCTGCGTACCCTCGACACCAACGAAGCGGAGCGTCGCAGCCTGAGGGGCTACCACCTCCTGTCGAGCAAGCCCTTGTTGCTGGTGCTCAACACTGAGGAAGATGAGGTGGCCGAGCCGGTACGCGAGGCGCTAGTGGCCGACGCGGGCGCTGCTGGCTTGGGTATCGTCGTGCTATCCGCCCGGGTGGAGATGGACATCGCTCAGATGGCTCCCGAGGAACAGGCGGAGTTCTACGTGGCACTGGGATTGGGCGATTCGGCGCAGACGCGATTCATCCATGGGGCTTTCGCCCTCCTCGACCTGATCACCATGTTCACCGTGGGCCCCGACGAGTGCCGTGCCTGGCCGATCCGGCGCGGCAGCACCGCGCCCCGGGCAGCGGGAAAAATCCACTCCGACATGGAACGCGGCTTCATCCGAGTCGAGGTTATCCACTGGCGGGACCACGTCGAGCTCGGTAGTGAGTCGAAGTGTCGTGAGGCGGGGAAGCTGCGGGTGGAAGGTCGCGACTACATCATCAAGGATGGCGACGACGTCCACTTCCGCTTCAACGTTTAAGAAGAGGGGCCCGAGATGTTGCACGATCTGAAGTTCGCCCTCCGCGGTCTCCGGCGTCGGCCTGTCTACGCGATTGTGGCAGTGAGCATTCTGGCGGTTGGTCTCTCGGCCAGCATCGCCGTGTTCACATACGTTAACGGGTTCTACCAGCCATTCCCCGGCGTCAATGCCGATGGGCTCGTGCGCCTTTTCGGGGTCGAGGATGAATCGCCCTACGCCGATATCTCGTATCTGGACTTTCTCGACTATGCCGCCGCCGACGGAGCACTCGCGGGGATTGCGGCCTCGCAGCCCTACTATGCGGCGAGCGTGCGGCAAGAGGCGTTCACCGAGGTCGCGTTTCTCGAGGCAGTGTCGGGTGAATACTTCTCCGTGCTCGAAGCGGAGATGGGGATCGGCCGCGGGCTCGGCGCCGATGACGACCGGGCCGGCGCGGTGCCGGTGGCGGTGCTGTCGCATTCCTGGTGGCAGCGTAGCTTCAACGGTGACCCCGACGTAATCGGGCGCACCATCTACCTGAACTTCCGGCCCTACACGGTTGTTGGCGTGGCATCGTCGGCCTTTCTGGGCTCGCCCGCGGACTACCGCCCCGATGTGTGGATTCCACTCGCTCCCTTCGCGGACCGCTACACGAGCTGGGCCCGAGCCGCCGAAAACAGGGACATCCCGCTCGTCAGGGTGTACGGTCGGTTGCAGGATGGCGCCGGGCGAGAGCAGGCGCTGGCTGAGCTGCAAGCAGTGGCGGCCGGCCTCGACGAAACGTATCCGCGCCTCGAGTCGTCGCGGCGGCTGCGCATCGACGCGGCGACCTGGATCGACCCGCGTTCCCGCCTTGCTGAAACACCGACAGTACGGATGATGACGGCAGCCGCCGGCGGGCTTCTGCTGCTCGTTTGTGCCAACGTCGCCAATCTGCTCCTGTCTGTTGCCGCTGGTCGACAGCGTGAGCTCGCCCTGCAGGCATCGCTGGGTGCCTCTCCGGCTCGACTCCTCCGGCAGGCGCTGGCCGAGAATGTCGTGCTCGCGACGTGCGCGGGAGTCCTCGCCCTGCTTCTGGCGAGTCCGCTCAGCGCGAGGTTGGGGTCGTATTTCGCGCGACCCAGCGTTTGGGGCGCCAATGTCTCGCGCGTGGCCACCGTCGATCTTCGTGTCGTAGCGTTCGCATTCTGCATCTCCCTCGCTACCGGGCTGCTCGCCGGCATTCTGCCGGCCCTGTGGGCGTCCCGGCGTGATCTTGTTGCCACGATCAAGACCGGGAGCGAGGGCTCCTCAGGCGCCGGCGGCAGGCTTTGGGGTAGGCGCGGGCCGAGCTCGCACGACCTGCTTGTTTCAGCGCAGGTGGCCCTCTCCGTGGTCCTCTTGGTGGTTGCTGGCCTGGTACTGAGGACGCTGGCGTCGGCGAGCAGCATCGACCCCGGCTTCTCCTACGAGTCGCTGCTCACAAGCCACATCTCCACCAGCAGCACGACGCTCGAGGTGGAGGAGCGGGAGCGATTCTTCCGCGAGGTCGCCGAGAGAATCAGTGAGGAGCCATGGGTGCGGGTGGCCACCGTCGTGGACAACGCCATTCTTTCCCCACAGGTCTCGTCGCAGTTCGAGATCGAGGGGCGGTCGGACCCGGTTGCTTTAAACGCCTCACGGGTGATCCCCGGTTTCTTCGAGGCCCTGGGCGTCGAGGTCCAGCGGGGTCGCACCTTCACGGTCAACGACACGCGTGATTCCGTGGACGTCGCCATTGTCAACGAGACGCTGGCGCGGCGCTTCTTTCCCGAGCAGGAGGCGGTTGGCCGTCGCTTGAGATGGCCGCTCAGTGAGGATGCCGAGGTCCGTAGCTTCGAGATCGTCGGGGTCGTGCGGGACATCCGATCCGGTGATTTCCTCGCCGAGCCGGACGCCATGGTTTATTTCGCCTATCCCCAGCACGCGTATCCCACGGGCAGTGCACTCATTGTCTCCGCCATTGGTGATCCAACTGCCTCGATTGCGCGCTTGTCGCGTTGGTTGCGGGAGTTCGAGCCCCACTTGGCCATAGTCAACGTTCTGCCCTACAGCGAGGTCGTGCGGGGTTTTCTCTACACGCAGAGAATGAACGCGGAGATGTTCTCCGCCCTCGCGATTCTGGGGCTCGGGCTGGCAGCGGTGGGGATCTTCAGTGTCATGAGCCTGGCAGTCAGTCGCAGGACGCGCGAGATTGGCATCCGCATGGCCGTCGGCGCGCAGCGTGCTGACATCAACCGGATGATGCTGGGTCGGGCGCTCATTCCAGTGGCGCTGGGCCTGGCGCTGGGCCTGGTCGGGGCATTGGCGGCGACCGGGCTGGTGCAGAGCTTGCTGTACGGTGTCGAGCCGACTGATCCGGCCAGCTTGATCTCGGGCGTGGCAGTTCTGGTCGTGGCCGCGCTGCTGGCCGCCTACCTGCCAGCACGACGCGCTACCATGATCGACCCGGTCAGCGCTCTTCGCCGGGAACGTTAGCCTGCCGGGGTGCTGGGCGAGTACAATCTGTGGCCATGCAATCGATTCGAAATTTCTGCATCATCGCCCACATCGACCACGGCAAGTCGACCCTTGCCGATCGTTTGATCCAGCGTTGTGGAGGCGTTGCGGACCGCCAGTTCCGTGATCAGCTACTGGACACCATGGAGATCGAGCGCGAGCGTGGCATCACCATCAAGAGCAACACCATCACGCTCAACTACACAGCGGGTGATGGGCAGACCTACACGCTGAACCTCATCGACACACCCGGCCACGTCGACTTCTCGCACGAAGTACGGCGTTCGTTGATGGCCTGTGAGGGAGCCCTGCTGCTGGTTGATGCGACCCAGGGGGTCGAGGCCCAAACCGTTGCCAACGTCTATCTCGCGCTGGAGCAGGATCTCGAGATCTTGCCGGTTATCAACAAGATCGACATGCCCGCGGCCGACGCTGACCGCGTCTTGGAGCAGATCGATGCTGACCTGGGCCTGGATCCTTTCGAGACCTTGCAGGTTTCCGCCAAGGAGGGGATCGGCATCGACGAGCTGCTCGAGACCCTCGTTGCCAAGTTGCCGCCACCACAGGGAGACCCTGAAGCCCCCCTGCGGGCGTTGATCTTCGATGCCGAGTACAACGCATACCGTGGCGTTGTTTTGCTGGTGCGTGTCTTCGACGGCACCCTACGGCCCGGCCAGATCATGCGCCTGATGCACAACGGTGCAGAGTACGAGGTCGAGGAGGTCGGCCTGGTGAAGCTCGATCGGGAAAAGCAGGGCGAGCTGAGCGCCGGTGCGGTCGGCTACGTCATCGCCGGCATCAAAGCGGTTGCCGACATCGACATCGGAGACACCGTCACCGAGGCCACGCGACCGGCCGCCGAGCCGTTGGAGGGGTACGTGGAGGCCAAGCCCGTTGTCTTCTCGTCGCTCTTCCCGGTATCGAGCGATGAGTACCAAGAGCTCGGCAAGGCGCTCGACAAGCTCAAGCTCAACGATGCGGCGCTGACATTCCAGAAGGATTCGTCCAGTGCCCTGGGCTTTGGCTTCCGTTGCGGATTCCTCGGGATGCTGCACCTCGACGTCGTGCAGGAGCGGCTGAGCAGGGAGTTCGGCTTATCTCTGCTACTCACGGCTCCCTCCGTGGAGTTTCATGTCACCACCGCAGACCTCAAAAAGCATGTGGTCGAGAACCCTGCCGAGTATCCCGATCCGGCCGCCATCGAACAGGTCGAAGAGCCTTACATCAAGGGATCGATTCTGATGCCCGATCGCTACCTCGGGACAGTGATGGAGCTGCTCCTCGAAAAGCGCGGCGCCAATACCCAGTTCCACTACCTGGCAGTGGGTCGCGTCGAAGTAACATCCGAGCTGCCGCTCGCTGAGGTGCTCTTCGATTTCTACGACCGTCTCAAAACGATCACGCATGGATACGGCTCCTTCGACTACGAGCTCACGGATTACCGCGCCACCGACCTGGTCAAGATAGACATCCTCGTGAATGCGGAGCGCGTCGACGCACTGGCCATGTTGGTGCACCGTGACAAGGCGCGGG
>JAUWTE010000489.1 GCA_030609765.1 Acidobacteriota bacterium | reverse complement strand
ATTGTCGCCGATGACCTGGGTTATTCGGATATTGGCTCCTTCGGTGGAGAGATCGCCACGCCGACCCTCGATCGGCTGGCGCAGGAAGGCCTGCGGTTATCCAACTTCCACGTGCTTCCCAGCTGCTCGCCGACTCGTTCGGTGCTGATGTCCGGCACTGACAATCATGTCGCAGGCATGGGGACGATGGGGGAAGTGCTCACACCCGAGATGGAAGGGCGTCCCGGCTACGAGGGGTATCTCAACTTCCAGGTCGCTGCCCTACCGGAGGTGATGAGAGCGGGCGGGTACCGCACGTACATGTCGGGCAAGTGGCACCTAGGCTATGAAGAGGAGACCAGCCCCTTCGCGAGAGGCTTCGAAGAGACGTTCATGCTCGTGCCCGGCGGAGGCAGCCACTGGAACGACCTCAGGCCGCTGTCGCCGCCGCAGACGATGATCTACCGGCGCAACGGTGAAGTAGTGGAAGAGTTGCCGGAAGACTTCTACTCGACCAAGTACTACACCGACCGCATGCTGCAGTTCATCGAGCAGAGCCAAGGAGACGAGCGGCCGTTCTTTGCCTACCTGTCCTATACCGCTCCTCACGATCCGTTGCACGCACCCAAGGAGTACATCGACAAATACAGGGGCAGGTACGACCAGGGTTGGGACGTGTTGAGTGAGGAAAGGCTACGGGCGTTGAAGGACCTCGGCATCGTGCCCGAGGATGCCGTGGCCTTCCCGCGGCTCGAGTCGGTCGAAGCATGGGACGAGATGTCGGAGGAGGAGCGGCAGCTGGCCGCGCGCGACATGGAAGTCTACGCCGCGATGATCGACTACATGGATGAGCAGGTCCAGCGGGTGTTCGACTACCTTCGAGAGATCGGCGAGTACGACAACACGATGATCATCTTCTTTTCGGACAATGGCGCCAACGGACATCCGCAAACCGCCTACCCCGGGCAGACCGAAGAGCACATGAGCTCGTTCGACAACAGTCTGGAGAACCGCGGCCTGAGAAACTCATTCATCGATCCTGGGCCCGGCTGGTCCCAGGCCAGCATGTCGCCCAGTCGCATGTTCAAGGCCTTCACGGCCGAGGGCGGGATCAGAGTGCCCTTCTTGGTGAAGCTTCCGGGAGAGATGCCCAACGCCGGCACGATGAATCACTCGTTCTTCCACGTGCGTGACATCATGCCGACGATTCTCGACCTTGCTGGAATCGAGCATCCGCGAGAGATCGACGGTCGCCAGGTCCTCCCGATGCACGGCAGCTCGGTGCTGGATCTTTTCGCCGGAAACGTGGATGCGACATCTGCTGAAGTCGGCCGGGTTGGCTACGAGCTCTTCGGCCTGAAAGCCTTCTTCGACGGTGACTGGAAGATCCTGTGGATGCCGTCCCCCTTCGGCCCTGGCGAGTGGGAGCTATTCAATCTCAGACAAGATCCGGCCGAGCTGAACGATTTGAGCGCAGAATACCCGGACCGGCTGGCCGAGATGATCGCTCTCTGGGAGCAGTACAAGGAAGCCACTGGCGTACTCGACGTCGCGTTCGACCTAACCCAATAGAGAAGTGGGCGCAGCGGGTTTCGAACCCCAATTGTCAGAGGAATTGTCGAAGCGATCGATGGGCCTTGGATGGATCGGCTGCAATGCAGTACCAGGCGGGTCAGTCGAAGCCGTTGTTGCTGATTGTGGCCTGGTATGCGTAGGCGCTGTCTTTCCAGAGACGTTCTTGCGTGTCGAAGTCCACGTAGACGAGGCCGAAGCGGCGGCTGTAGCCGAAGATCCACTCGAAGTTGTCGAAGCAAGACCAGAGGTAGTAGCGCTGGACATTGGCGCCGTCCTCGATAGCCCGATGGACCGCGACCAGGTGTTGTTTGATGAAATCCTGGCGCAACTCGTCGTGCACCTTGCCGTCGATCAGCCTGTCATCTTCAGGGCCGAAGCTAGCGCCGTTCTCGGTGATGTAGATCCGTGGTTGGCCGTAGTCCCGATCGATGCGGACCAACACATCGTAGAGCCCCTCCGGGAAGACCTCTCCGCTGAATGCCGGCTGCTCGTCGGGGTTGGGTAGTTGCTCGATTCCGAAACGCGGTGAATCGGGCCAGGATCGGACCCGCGTGGGTGAGTAGTAGTTGACGCCGAGGAAATCTGGGCGGTTCGCGGCGATCAGGTCCATGTCACCTTCGTGAATGCCGACATCCGTGAGGGAGGTGTAGAGCGCCAGAATGTCCTCCGGGTATTCGCCCCTGAGGATAGGGTCGAGGAACCAGCGAGTGTGCAGCCCATCCGCGAGGTGTGCCGCCGCCACATCCTCGTCGCTTTGCGTGGCCGGGTAAGCCGGTGAGATGCTGAGGGCGATTCCGATTTCGCCGCCCAGACCCAGGTCGCGGTAGGTCTGGACCGTGCGGGCGTGCGCCAGCATCCAGTGGTGGCTGACAATGGCTTGCCCCGCCTGCAGCTCAGTAGGTGGCTCGAAGGGGTTCGCCGGTGGCTCGAGATCAGGATCGAACAAGGCGCGCGCATAGCCGCCGATGATGATGGTGTCGACATACGGCTCGTTGAAGGTAATCCAGGTGTCGACACGATCACCCAGGGCCTCGAACACGATCCTGGCGTAGTCGGCAAACCACTCCACCGACTCGCGATCGCGCCAGCCGCCGCGCTCAGCGAGCGCCTGCGGCAGGTCCCAGTGAAACAGCGTGACGGCCGGCTGGATGCCCGCGGCGAGCAGCTCGTCGACCAGCCGGCTGTAGTAATCGACGCCGGCCAGATTTACGTCCCCGGTGCCCTGCGGCAGAACGCGGCTCCAGGCGATCGAGAACCGGTAGCTCTGTATGCCCATCGCCTTCATTAACGCCACGTCCTCGCGGTAGCGGTGATACTGATCGATGGCCACATTGCCCGTATCACCGCCCGCGAGCCCGTACACGTTGGTGTAGGTATCCCACACCGAGGGCCCTTTCCCGTCTTCCTGCCAGGCGCCCTCAACCTGATACGCCGAAGTGGCGGTCCCCCAAACGAAGTCGTCGGGGAAAGTGAAGGTCTGCGCCGCGGTCTCGATTTCTGCTGTTTCGGGCTCCGCTGTGCGGTCGCAGGCGCAGCAAATGATCGCGAGCACCGCGAT
>JAUWTE010000342.1 GCA_030609765.1 Acidobacteriota bacterium | reverse complement strand
GGCGGGTGCCAGCGGGACGGTAGGCAACAGACGGCGCCGACGGCGCTCTCATTTCCCTTGCCCTAAATCACACCTTTGGCTCCGAGATTGTGCCCAGGATTGTGCCCGACGCACGCACCACAAATCCGCTTCTTTTCGAACGCCTCCAATGTCCCCCTGACCCATCTCGAAGGCTACGGCCCGCTTCGCCGCATCTCACCGGGGAACGCGTCCCTCGACCCTTCGGAACTTCAGGTTGCGAACGTTGCCGGCATCCAGCGTGAAGCCGGAGACGGCCCCGTTGTCATCTCTCAGGAACGTCAGTTCTCGGCGACCCCATCCGAAGCGATCGCTGACGTAGGGAACCAGGTCCGTCCGATTTCCACGGAGCTCGAGCTGGAGGCTTCCCTCTCGGACCTGGAACGAGTAGAAGTAGTCGAGCTCGTCGCTGTAGAAATCACCGGCGAAGGCTTCAAGCTCATCAATCGGTAGCGCCACGACCTCCGGCCGCGTGGCACGGGGTCGGGCCTGGTCGCGCGAGATTGGAGGCTCCTCGAGCTGATCGGCAAGGTAGAGGTCGGTGATTTCCCGGGCCAATCGTCCGGGGCGAAACGAGCTCGAGTTCGACAGTATTACGACCGAGAATCTCTGATCTGGAAACTGTAGGAATTCCGCAACATATCCGACCGCGGATCCACCGTGGCCCATCGTCCTGAGGCCGCGGTACGAGCCGAACTCGAGGCCAAGAGCGTAGGACAACTCATCTCCGTCGTTTGTCCGCCCGCGCATGAACATCGTCTCGATCAGGTCCTGCGTTCCCCTTCCGAGCCGGTTGTCATAGAAGTTGTTGTCCCAGCGAAGAAAATCCTCGATCGTGGTGACGACGCCGAGGTCACCGATGACCTCCGAGCGGAGGATGTCGAGGCGATACCCGCCGTCGCGTTTCGGCGAATAGCCCATGGACAGGTTTGGGATGATCGCATCCGGGTCGTCGTAAAAGCGCGTGTTCTTCATGCCAAGAGGGTCGAAGACGTTCTCGTGGGCAAAGGCGCTCGCTGGCATTCCGCTGACCCGCGTGATGATCTCCGCCAGGAGGAAATAACCAGAGTTGGTATAGGAAAACATGTCCCCGGGGCGAAAGTTGATCTCCTGCTGACGGGCCAAGAGATCGAGGAGCTCGCGCGTCGTATAGCCGAATCCACTCCCCTCCGGTTTCCCGATCAGCTCGACGAGCGTGAGGTATTCGCGGATTCCGCTCGTGTGGTGAAGAAGATGCCGAATCGTGATGGGTTCGCCGAAGTCCGGCATCTCGGGGAGATAGGTGCGGATGTCGTCATCGAACGACAGCTTTTCCTGTTCGGCGAGGATTGCGATGCACATCGCCACGAACTGCTTGGAGATGGACCCGATCCTCAGAACGGACTGCGGCACCAGGGGAATCCCGTAGTCCAGATTCGCCACGCCATACCCTCGGGCGTAGATGATCCGTCCAGCTTTGAAGATCCCGACCACCGCCCGGGAGAATCCACCGTATCCCACTCTGCGAACAGCTCGTCGACCTGAGCCGTGAGGTCCGTCTGTGGGTAGGTTTGGCCTGAGGTTTGACCCGAGAATGCGAACGCGGCAGCGAGTGCGCAGCCAATGACGATGGCTGTCCTTTTCGATCTCAGCCTGGATATCTCAACGGGTCGCGGCTGCGCGGACCCAATGGCGCGCGATGACTGCGTTGCGCTTGATTCGAGTGCTCGGCGTACTGCACGAGTACGCCTGCACACTCGAACCTGCGCGCGCCTTGTCCTCGCGGCCCTTGCGCCCGCTCGCTTCTCGACCCGTTGAGATATCCAGGCTAGCTGCAAAGCGGAAGCCTCCAGTGGGTCGCACATTCACGCATCACGAGAGAAGCGACCCGCCCCGGTGCTTGTGTCACCTTCTAGTGACCTGCCCCAGGTGTTTGGGCCACTTGGTAACTCATTGAATCGGTGCTGACAAGGGGTTGCTGCAACCGGCGGAGCGGAGCGCAGCCGGTGGAATCGAGTTCGGAGAAGGGAATAGTATCTTCAGATGATTGCTTCGCTGCTGCCGCGTGCTGACTACCCGACACTCGAGCAAGGCGTCTACCTCAATCAGGCGGCTCTGGGACTCATCGGCCGACCTGCGGTCGAGGCTATGCGTAGCTTTCTCGATGACGTCGCGCGGCACGGCAATCGCTTCATGTCGGATGTGGATGAGGTCGCTTACTTCGACTCGTTGCGCGAGCAGGCCGCGCAGCTGCTGCGGTCCGCTGTCGAGAGGACAGCCATCGTCGGCGGTGCCAGCGAGATCCTGGCACAGCTCCCGTATCTGCTGGAGCCGGAACGTGGCAGCGTGGTCCTGGCGGTTCGTACGGATTTTCCCGCGCTTACGCGTCCGTGGCTTCGCCTGGCCATCGATGGTGGGTGCGAGCTTCGCTTCGTCGACGACACGCCGACCCGCGATCTGACGGACGGCTTGATTGACGCTCTCGACGGGCGCACTTCGGTGCTGGCCGTGAGCCAGGTCCAGTATGCAACCGGCACGACGGTCGACATCCCTCGCCTGCGCCGGGCCACCTGCGATGTCGGAGCAAGTCTGATCGTCGACGCAAGCCACGCCGCCGGAGCGGTCGCGGTCGATACCGCAGCCTGGCATGCGGAGGTAATCGTGTCTAGTGGCTACAAGTGGCTCGGGGGGCACGGCGGCATCGCGCTCGCCGCCGTCGCGGAGAGCCTGTTCGCCGGTGTTCCGCCGCTGCCCGGCTGGATGGGCGCCCCCGAACCCTTCGATTTTGATGCAACGAGCTTGCTGGTCGCACCGGATGCGCGGCGCTTCACCCAATCGACGATGTCCTACATTTCAATGGCCGGACTGACCGTCGCGCTGCGTCAGCTCCTGGCGCTGGGGACGCCGCGGATCGAAGCACACGCAAGGAAGCTCGCGGTCCTGCTCGTCGACGAGCTGACCGTGTTGGGCTGGCAGCCGTTTCGCCCGATTGACGATCCGGCGGCTGCGCCCCACATCATCTCGATCGCCCACCCGACACATAGTGGCGAGGCAGCCGCCGCCGCACTCCGCGACCGGAACATCGTTTGTGGAACGCGCGGTGGGAGAGTCCGCATTTCGCTGGCGGCCTACAACGATGAGAGCGACGTCCGCCTATTGCTCGAGGCGCTCGCGTCGCTTGGATGACTACGATGTTGCCAGTTTCGCCGCGCGGTAGAACTTGGACCGTCCACTCCTGAAGTTCCGGAAGCCTGAGACCCAGGGCGAGACCTTGGCGAGATTCTCAACTGGTTCGAGGAGTTGAGGCGGCTGGTACCGACGGGGCGGTAGGATTCTCGCCTTCTCCGCTTCAAATCAGACCATCCGCTCCGACTTTGTGCCCAGTTTGTGCCCATTTCGAGGCCATTCTACGCCCGTTCTACGCACCTGCCACCGTCTCCCTCTCCCCTGCCCGTTGCTCGCTCCCTGATCTTGCAGTAGGGTTCAAACTTCAATCTCCACACACCATTTTTTGGGGGAGGGACTAGTTCTCAGTGTCTGGCCGCACCCTAGGTCACTGCCTAGGTCCTGGACCCGCTGGGAGCTGCCGGCATGGGCGAGGTCTATCGAGCCAGAGACACGACGCTTTGGAGCGGAACAACGTGCGATGAAGAAATCTGGCCGTGGGGGGAGGGTGTCGGTATATAAGGGTGCTGACCCGGCCGGCCAAAATGGAAATCCCGGCTCGTGCCTCGGGACGGGTACCGCGGTCGGCAGAGTCCACCCGAGCATGAAGGAGTCCAGCACCCAGCTCTCTCGCGGCACCGGCTACTGGCTGATCGTGCTCGCCTCCTTAACCGGGATCAGCGCCTTCGTTCTGGCTCCCTACGCCGCGAGTCGTGGGTGGATCGCGGGGCCGCTGATCTACGCCTTCTTCGACCGCATCTGCCACCAGATCTCGGAGCGCAGCTTCTGGGCCTTCGGCCACCAGCTGGCCGTCTGCCACCGTTGCCTCGGCCTTTACGTCGGCTTCACCGCCGGCCTGCTCCTGCTGCCGCACCTCCCGACTTTCATGTGGCGTCTGCGGCAGCGGCCACGCCTCCTGGTGCTCTTCGTCGTGCCGATGCTGCTCGACTTGGTCTGGCCCAGCAACAACTTCCTGACTCGCTTCGTAAGTGGTTTCGTCGCCTCCTTCCCGGTGGGCCTCCTCCTGTGGGCGGCCGTCGAGCAGCTGAGGCAGCGCAGGACAATCGTCGAGGCGGTTGCCTGGGCGGCGACCGTCTCGTCCACACATCGCGGAGGGTAAGTATGAATCAAGCGACCCCGAACAAGCTCAAACCGGCCCTGATCGGAGGTACCGCAGAGGGCGTCGCCTCTTCGATTCCCATTCTCAACATTGCCAATTGCGCTTGCTGCCTCCTGGTGGTGGGAGGCGGCGTCCTGGCCGCCTATCTCTACATGAAGGATGCGCCGCCCTCCGCCAAGGCGCCGCTTGGCGACGGCCTCAAGCTTGGCCTCCT
>JAUWTE010000350.1 GCA_030609765.1 Acidobacteriota bacterium | reverse complement strand
GCTGCGACGTATCCGCCGCGGGCGCTGCGTCCTGAGATCCGAACAGATCTCCTGGCTCGTCAGGTAACATGGTCCTCTGTGGGGTTTGCAGAATCCCGAATCACGCCGGTCACGCTAGCAGCGGACAACCTCACGGTAAAGGTGAGTGGATCCTGACTGCGTGGCATCGTCGTGCATCCGACCAGGAGAGATCGCGTGCTGGAGACCTACTCCTCCGAAAAGATCGACCGCGTGGCGGCAGCGGTTCTCGCGGGCGCGGTCGTCGCCTACCCAACGGAGACCTTTTACGCGCTCGGGGCCGATCCGCGGCAAGCCCAAGCCGTCGACCGCATCGTCGAGATGAAGGGCCGAGACCCCGGCAAACCGCTACTGTTGATCGTCGACTCCATGGCCATGTTGCGCGAGTGGGTAGCTTCAGTGCCTCCCAGCCTGGCACTCGTCGCGGAGCACTTCTGGCCGGGGCCCTTGACGGTGGTGATGCGCGCACGAGCAGGTCTGCACGAGGCTCTCGTCGGCGCGGAGGGTACCGTCGCCGTACGGCACTCTCCACACCCGGCTGCCCGTGCCCTCATTGGGCGTTGCGCGGTAGCGCTGACCGGCACTTCGGCAAACCGGGCAGGAGACTCTCCTCCCCGTACGGCAACGCAGGTACGCGATACGTTCTCTCCCCACGAGGTGGGGGAAATTCTCGACGGAGGCGAAACGGCTGGAGGCTCGCCGTCGACACTGATCGACCTCACGGTCGAACCTTGCCGAGTACTGCGATCCGGCGCGGTCAGCGACGAGCAGATCGCGGAGGTCTTGCGGCTGCTATAATCGGCGCCTTCCGATTCCCTATCCTCCCGGCACACGAGGAAAGTCCGCTGATGTCCGCTGAAGATCTCGTTTCCGCTGAAGGCAGCCGTGGTCGCTACTGGATCCATACGTATGGATGCCAGATGAACGTCCACGACTCCGAGATCTACGCCGGCCAGTTGCGCCGGCTCGGCTTCGTGCCGGCGGCCGATCCTCTGAACGCTGACGTGATTCTGTTGAACACGTGCAGCGTGCGTGAAAAGGCCGAGGAGAAGCTATTTTCCGAGCTCGGCCGCTTACGCACAGTGAAGGACGCCCGGCCAGGTTCAGCGTCCGTGGAGATGGTCGAGGAGGAGATGAGGAACATCGACGCTGGTCATCAGCACGTTCGGGAACGACAGGTGTGGATCGGCGTCACAGGCTGTATCGCCCAGCAGAGAGGCGAGGAGATTCTGTCGCGGGAATCCAGTGTCGACTTCATCCTGGGCACGCGGGCGTTGCGCGCGCTGCCTTCTGTCCTGGACGCGCTCGAGGCAGGGGAGGGGCCGCAGGTCGTTACTGAGGATCTGATCGACTTCGATGCGTCCGACGCTGACCGCCAAGATCGCGTCAAGGCTTACGTGACGATCATGGAGGGCTGTGACAACTACTGCTCCTTCTGCATCGTTCCGTCGACACGCGGCATGGAGGTCTACCGCAGCGCGAAGGAGATCGAGGACGAGGTGCGCGGACTATCTCTGCGCGGCTTCCGCGAGGTAACGCTGCTCGGGCAAAACGTCAACTCCTGGACCGACCCGGATCTCGATGTGGACTTTCCGCAACTGCTCCGGCGCCTGGATCAGCAACTCGAGGAGGGCCCCGCAGGGGGTGTTGAGCGCATCCGCTTTCTGACCTCGCACCCGAAGGATCTGTCTCCTGCGCTGATCGAGATCATGACCTCCGGGGCCAGGATCGCCAAGCATATCCATCTGCCTGTCCAATCCGGATCCGACGAGGTTTTGCACCGGATGAACCGTCACTATACGGCGGCGGGCTACCTCGAGCTGGTCGAAAAGCTGCGCGGCTCGATGCCGGGAATCGGATTATCGACCGACCTGATCGTCGGCTTCCCGGGGGAAACCGAGGAGGACTTCGAGGCCACGCTCGATCTCGTGCAGAAGGCCCAATACGATTCCTTCTATTCCTTCGAGTACTCGCCGCGTCCAGACACCGCGGCCACCCTTCACGAGGACTCAGTCCCCGCTGAGGTGAAGCGCAGACGACTCCTACATCTGCAGGAAGAACAGCGACAGATTCAGATCCGCAAGAAATCCACCTGGGTCGGCAGCAGTGTCGAGGTTCTGGTGGACGGATTCAGCCGGCGAACGCAGAGCGATGTCATGGGACGCACCTCCTCGAACCACGTGGTGAACTTCCCCGGAGACCCGAGCTTGATCGGCAAGCTGGTTACGGTACAGATCGTTGGCAATAGCCCCAACAGCCTGTATGGCGAGCTTCCGAGCGTTTCCCTCTGATGCCCGGCGCCACCACAGCAACAGGCCCCGGCGAGCCTGCCGTCGAGAGCTCGAATACAGGGCAGGTAAGCTCGTTCTTGACCGCCGCTCTGCGCAGCACCTATAGTCAACTAGAGAAGCTTCCCTGGAGGACGCCATGCAGATCGAGATGAAGATCAAGGGCCTGATGGTCGATCCGGTCACCAACATGCCCATCGTCATCCTGAAGGATGAGGAAGAAGACCGGGTGCTGCCGATCTGGGTTGGGGTCTTCGAGGCCAACGCCATCGCCCTGCGCATGGAGGCCATCGATACACCGCGGCCGATGACCCACGATCTGCTTCGGGATCTTCTCGACAAACTTCACGCAACAGTCGAGAAGATTGTCGTAAATGACCTTAAAGACAATACTTATTTCGCTCACATCCATTTGTTGATCAACGGTGATCAGCACGTGCTCGACTCTCGCCCTAGCGATGCCATCGCACTGGCCTTGCGTGCTGAGGCTCCGATTTTCGTCGAACAGTCGGTGCTAGAGCAAGCTCGCACGCTCGACTCGAACGATGACCTGCCAGATTCGGAGCGGCTGCGGCAGTGGTTCGAGAACCTCGATCCCGAGGATTTCTCCAAGTACGAGATGTAGGCCGGCTGCCGCTCTGCCGTAGGGTTTCCGTTCAAGCCCGCGACGGCATTTCGTTGCGGCTCTCGCTTCTTCCCGCGGGAGCTTCTTGCGTCCTCCAAGCGCTTTCTTCTGCTTCTGTCGCTTCCGATTGTTGACAGCCTTTGGAACCACGGCTAGCATGCCCGTGCCGACCCCGACAGAAGACCGGTTTTCATCAGATGTAGGCGCCGCGCAGCGTGCCCACTTCACATCGAGAGGGGTGAGTCTCCAGCATGATTTTGGCGGTTACGAATCAGAAAGGCGGGGTGGGAAAGACGACGACCGCCATCAATCTGGCGGCATCGCTCGCTCGCAAGGGTCAGCGGACACTTCTTGTAGACCTCGACCCGCAAGCACACTCGACACTGTCCTACATTAATGTGGAGGATGTCCAACGCTCCATATACGATGCACTGCTCGACGTGTCCCTGCCCCTGCGTGAGATCGTGATGCCGACTGATTTCGAGACACTCGATGTCGTGCCGTCACGCATCTCGCTGGCGAAGCTCGAGGGCAGGCTGATTGGTGAGTTCGACGGACACTACCGGCTGCGCGACAAGCTGAAGCCCATTGCGCGCGACTACGACTTCGTGGTCATTGACACTCCACCGACCCTGGGCCTTCTGACGGTGAGCGCGCTGGTTGCAGCAACCCACCTGCTGATTCCAATTCAGGCCTCGTATCTGGCTCTCGAGGGAACGGACGACCTGCTGGAGACCGTCGAGAGAATCAAGAACCGGGTGAATCCGAAGCTGCAGCTACTCGGTGTGCTGGTCACGATTCATGACCCGCGCACCATCCTCGGGCGTGACGTCGTCAACCAGATCCGTGCGGTCTTTGGCGAGAAGGTCTTCGAGACCATAATCACCAAGAGCGTCCGCCTCGAGGAGAGTCCGGCATACAAAGAGTCCATTTTCACCCACGCCCCGCGCTCCAGCGGCGCGAAGCAATACGAAGCGTTGGGGGAGGAGGTGCTGAACCGTGTCTAAGCAACGGGGTCTACCAGCAACTGCACGCATGCGCCACGATAACCATTTCGTCGAGCAACTTGCCAGCCGCCAGATCGAGACCGTTGGCCGGCAGCTGGGCATCGATGAGCTGGTTCCCAACTCTGCCCAACCGCGCCAGTCGATGGGTGACCTCGAAGAGCTCGTGGCATCTATCCGCAACGTCGGGGTCCTCGAACCGATATTGGTCCGACAGACAGATGACGGGTTCCAGATCATCTCGGGGGAGCGCCGATACCGTGCAGCCAAGATGGCCGGTCTCGAGCAGGTGCCGTGCATCGGCCTGGAGGTAGATGATTCAGAGGTTCTCGAGATCGCTCTCATCGAAAATTTACAGCGAAAGGACCTTTCCCCCTTCGAAGAGTCGGAAGGACTCAAGGCGCTGGTGGAGCGATTCGGGCACACCCATGAGGAGGTCGCGCGCCGGATCGGGAAGTCGCGAACCAGTGTCACTGAAACCCTTTCGCTTGCCACCATCCCGGCATCCATTCGGCAGCGTCTCGAGG
>JAUWTE010000415.1 GCA_030609765.1 Acidobacteriota bacterium | reverse complement strand
TAGCGGCTGTCTTGTTCGTTCTGCGACGAATACATGCCCGGGTCGTCGGCCACCAACACAACGAAGCCGGCGTTGGTCCCGGCGTAGGGGAAGACCATGAATGGATCGGCGGCCACGTTCAGGCCGACGTGTTTCATCGTCACCATCGTCCGCAGACCGCCGAGTGCCGCGCCCATGCCCTCCTCGAACGCCACCTTCTCGTTGGTGGACCAGTGCGCGTCCACCTCCGCGTATTCGGCAAGCCGCTCCAGGACCTCGGTGCTCGGTGTGCCGGGGTACCCGGCGGCAAACGCCACCCCCGCTTCCCAGGCGCCCTGGGCGACAGCATCATTGCCCGACATGAGTATTTTCACCGTCTGCCTCCGAGCGCTGCGGCCCTCATTTAGCCTGGGGCTAGCCGTGGACACCGATCCGACATGCTTCCAGCAGTTTATCGGCTCGACGATGGGGGCGCGAACGGCCGGCACGCCGCGATTCGTTGAGAAACCCAGGCTGGCAGAGCTGCCGACCAGCAGTACGCCGTGGCAGGAGTTGCCGGCTAGCCGTTTTCGTAGCGACGCGGGATCCACAGCCAATCGGATGCGGCTGCCACGTTGACCTGCGGCTGTTGGGCCGCCCAGGCGATGCCCGGCTCCTGCGCCGGTGGCGCCGGCTCCTGCGCCCCGGCCGCCACTCTTGCCGCCGTCGTGATCTCAGCCTCCATCACAGCTCGGGCAGCGTCCTGCACGGTCTCGGCGGTGAGAATGGTGGCTTCTTCCAGGACGTGAGCCTGGGCGACGCCGGGCACGTTCTTCTGTCCGATGGCTCGGGTGATGAGTCCCGGCATCCGCTCGACGGCGGCCCCTTGAATGGAGCGGACGAATCCAGCGAAGGGACGATCTTCGGCCGCGACCACCAGACGGCGCGTACGGCCGACGCTCTCGAATACAGCGTCCAGATCGGGCGGCACGAGCGTCCTCAGGTCGATGACCTCGGCCTCGATACCTTCGTTGGCGAGCTGCTCCGCAGCCGCCAGGGAGGTCCACACTGCCCGGCCCCAGGCGACGATGGTGAGATCGTCGCCATGACGCCGTGTTGCCGCCTTCGCGAACGGCACGCGCACGCTCGAATCAACAGGAGGGATGTCGCCACGCATGATGCCCTTCCGCAGGTCGAGTACCTCGTCAGGATCCGTCGGCTCACCAGGAAACGGCGGGCCGAGCGCCTGCCGGTACATCCACTTCGGCTCGAGCATGACCACCGGGCCGCCATAGTCCGCTGCCGTCATCAGCATCCCGTAGGCGTCGTAGCTGGTGGAGGGCATGAGGATCACCAACCCTGGGATCGGCGTGAAATAGCCATCGACGCTCATCGAGTGATAAATGGCGCCGCCACCGAACGGGTCGACGGGCATTCTGACGATCACCGAAACGCTCCAGTCGCCCTGGGTGCTCCAGTATTGGTTGCCCATGTGGACGAGCCAATGGAAGGCGTTCAGTGAGTAGTCGCCGAACTGGATCTCTGCGATGGTCACGAGATCATCGTGCAGGCCGGCACCGAAGGCGGTACCCAAGATCAGAGGCTCGTTGAGCGGCGCGTCGATGATCTGCTCGGGATACTTCAATTTCAGCCCCGCGGTCGCCTGCATGACGCCGCCCAGACGGCCCACGTCCTGGCCAAAGAGAAAGCCGTTGTGCGTGGCGAAGATCTGGTCGATCGCGGCACGAATCGCACCCGCGTAGGAGATGACGGTTTGGCCGGTTTCGTGAGTCTCGCTGACTTCGGGAAATGGCGGGTAGATATGGCGGGTGATTGTAGCGGGGTCAGGGTCGGGCTCCTCGCGCACCTCGTGAAAGATGCGGTGGATTTCTTCATCGTGGATATCCATGATGCGGCCGAGCTCGTGATGGCTGAAGAAGTCGCGACCAATGCCCTCTTTCCGCCGCAGCACCTCTTCCTCGGCGAGGAGCCCGCGCTCGACGAGCTGTTGACCGAAGTGAATCAGCGGGTCGTCCTGCATGAGGTCGAAGGTCACGTCGGCGGCGGAGCTGTGGCCGTTGAAGCGGGGCAGATCCCGGACATACATCAACGCCGGCTTCTGCTGATCACGTATGTGTAGGGCCGCCGCGAGCGTCGTGTCGTAGACGTCCTGGAACTCTCGGCCGTCGCACTCGAAGTACTCGATTCCAAAGGCAGTCGCATAGGCACGGAAGTCTTTGATCCCGCGGCCCTCCTCCGGCAAGGTGCTGATTGCCACGTTGTTATCGGTAATCATCACCAGCAGCGGCAGGCTCCATACGCTCGCGGCCGTCATGGCCTCGTGCAGGTCGCCCTCGGCAGTCGTGCCGTCGCCGATGATCGCCACGGTGAGCCCGTCGGGGATCGCCTTCGCCTGGAATCCCTTGGCGAATCCGGCTGCCTTGCTGAGCTGCATTCCGACCGGGCTCTGCACCGGCAGAACGCCGAGCTCCGGAACCGAGAAGTGGTTGACCATCTGGCGGCCACCGCTCATCTGGTCGGTCACTCTAGAGAACTGCTGCCGCAGCACTGTTTCCGTATAATCCTTGCGACCGTTCAGGCAGCACCACATGGCGAACATGGCCCCCGAACGGTAGTGGAAGCCGATCGCGAAGTGGTCCCGGTTAACGACCTTCGACAGTGCCAGCGCCGTGGCGACTCCGTGCACTTCCTCGCCGGGGCCCCAAATCGAAAAACTGACCTCGCCGCGGCTGGCGGCGCGCACCATGTTCGCTTCAGTGACACGCGATCGGGCCGCGACCCGGTACGCCTGTACGAGCTCCTCGTCAGAGGGCTGCAGTTCGCCAATTTGCCCTGATTCCTGGCTCCCTGACTCGTTGGCGATCACTTCAGCGACCACGTCGCCGTCACCATCGGCAGGCTGGCGTACCTCGATCTCTTCGTGGCTCATAGGTTCGGAGTGATCCAAGCTTTCTGAGGGGGTTTCGTCTCGGGTGGCGAATTATACAGGAGGGGTGCCGCTCCCGTCATCCGAGCTGTTCTTGCGCGTGTAGGTGGTGCCTCAATGCGCTTGTTGGCTGGACTTCAACACGGATGCATGCCGGGCGTCAATGCGCCCGCATGCCTGGCATCAACGCGGCTGTTGGCTGGACTCCAACGCAGAGATCCCTGGCTTGCTCGGCCCTAAATCGCACGTTAATATCCGAATTGAATCTGAGCCCGGGGCTGAATGCGAAAATCGCTGCCGTCGAGCCCCGCTGGGGGTATCTGACGCTGCGGATATCGTGCCGAATCGCCGCCCCCCGGGCTGGTTGACACTTGTTACTCAATAGACAGCCGCGGGTGAGTTAATGGCGAAGGGGATGGTTCTCATCGAGGTGGATCGGTGCAAAGGATGCAACCTTTGCGTCGACGTCTGCCCTCCCAAGATCCTCCACTTGTCGGAGACTGAATTCAACGCCAAGGGCTACCGACCCATAGAGGTGAGCGACATGAGCCTCTGTACGGGCTGCAGCGTATGCGCTGTGATCTGTCCGGACGTGGTCTTCACCGTTTACCGACAGATGCCGAAGAGTCGGCGTGCCGCAGAGGCCGCGTAGGAGATCAGGGATGGCAATCGAGCTAATCGAGGGAAACAGGGCGATCGCGGAGGCCGCGATCAGGGCTGGCGTGGAAGCCTTCTTTGGCTACCCCATCACGCCCCAGACCGAGGTGCTGGAGCATTTCTCCAAGAGAATGGCCGAGGAGGGGCGCGTTTTTCTGCAGGCAGAAAGCGAAATCGCCTCGATCAACATGGTCTACGGGGCCGCCTGCGCCGGTGCCCGCGTGATGACC
>JAUWTE010000344.1 GCA_030609765.1 Acidobacteriota bacterium | reverse complement strand
GGTGATTCTGCGTCGTGCCTTGCGCTCATCTCGATCACTCCTCGTATGTCACGAAGGCCTCGTCAGGATGAGGCCAATCAATGTTCCTATCCCGATCGCCAGGAGTACTGCGGCCGCACCCAGCGGCAGGAAGGACTTCGAGTAATCCGGCAACCCGAGCTCTGTCATTCTCCGGAGTCTGCGCACACGGGACAGCGCTGCGGGGACTAGTATGACGATGCCCAAGCCGATGAGGGCAAGACCCAGCCGGTGGGGACCTGCGGAGTACTGCGTGCCCGGCTGTTTCTGTTCCAGGTAGTGGATGAACTGCGCCACGGAAAACCCGAACGTGTAGAGCGAAACGGAGGTTCGCATCCAAGCCAGCAGAGACCGCTCCGAGGAGAAGGCGGTGCGGGCGATGGCGAGAATGTTGAGGTGCTCGATCCTCTCCGCCCCGGTCATTTTCCTGTTCTCTGGAGCCTGCACCTAGCTCTCCTAGCTCTTCGTGTCTTCCTGGCGCCGCAGGAAGGCCTGGACGCCATCCTCGATCGACGCGTGGAAGCGTTCGGCGCCGATGCGCTCTTCCAGGCCGACGCCGCGCAGCACCTTGAGAGGGGCACACTTCATCTCCGCGAACGAGAGCACGACCCCTTCCGTACTCAGTTCGTCCAGCAACTTGGCCAGCAAGTCCGCCCCGGTCGAGTCGATATCGTTGATTTGCTGCGCGGGAACCAACACCTCACGTACGGGGGGGGCGGCGACATCCATGAATCGCCGGACCTCCTGCGTGAAGTACCTGGCGTTGGCGAAGATGATCGGAGCGTCGAAACGGAAGATCAAGAGGCCGGGGAACGTCTCGGCCTCCGGGTGACGGGCGATATCGCGGTACGCTCGGGTGCCCGGCAATCGTCCAACCTCGGTCGTCGCCGGGTGGCTGACACGGCGAATCAGAACGACGAGCGCCAGGATGACACCCACGGTCACCCCTTCCATGATGCCCAGGAGCAGCACTCCCAGGAGCGCAGTCAGCGCGCAGGCGAACTCGCCTCGATGGACCCGCCAGAGCTGCCGAAGGTAGGCGAAATCCAGGAGGCCGTACATCGCGGTGATCACGACCGCACCCAGCGTTGCCTGGGGCAGACGGAAGAAGAGCGGCAGGACGAAGAGCAGCGTCAAGACAACCAGACCGGCGTTGACCAGCGAGACGACCTGGGTCCGGCCCCCCGCGCGCATGATCACCGACCCCCGCGAGAGGCTGCCGCACACCACGAAGCCGGAGCTGACGGCCGCACCGAGATTGCTCGCTCCGAGGGCGATGAGTTCCTGATTGGTGTCGACCGTCTCCTTCGTCTTCCGGGCGCCCACGGCGGCAACGCTCAGCGAAACCGAGTAGCCCAGGAGTACGATGGCGAAGGCGCCCGGCAAGAGGCCAATCACATCCGACAGATTCAAGACCGGGATCGCAATGAAGCTCCCCCCTGTCTCCACCTTGCCTATGACGCTGACGCCATGCTCGGTGAGACCGAATAGGGAAACGGCGCTGACCGCCAGCACGACCGCGATCAAAGCGGAGGGGGCCAGCGGCCAGAAGCGCCTGAAGGTGAAGAGCATGACAAGACACCCGAGCCCCACCACCGCGGTCGGCAGGTTGGCTTCCCCGATCGTCGACGCGAGGGCCGACAGCTGCACCATGAATCCGGGATGGTCGAATCCCAAACCCACCAGTTGAGGCAGGGTGCGCATCTGCCCGGCCATCTCTGCGAAAGCGCCCTCGGTCCCGAAGAGCAGGGGCGCCTGCGAGATCATCACGGTCAGGGCAATGCCCTGGGTGAAGCCACTCAGCACCGGTCGCGAAAGAAAGTTCGCGACCCACCCGAGGCGCAAGAGGCCGAACACCAGGAAGAGCACGCCGACGATGAGCGCCATCAGGGAGGTGAGCGCCAGGTACTTGCTCGGATCACCTACCGCCAAAGCACCAACCATGACCGCCGAGATGATGGCGATCGCGGATTCCGGTCCCACGCACAACGTGCGCGACGTGCCAAAGACGGCATAGGCGATCATCGCCAGCGGCACCGCGTAGAGCCCATAGACCGGCGGCACCCCGGCGATCCCGGCGTAGGCCATGGTTTGGGGCACCGTCATCGCCCAGACGGCCAGGCCCGCCATGAGGTCTGTCCGCAGCCACCCACGTTCATACTGGGAAAGCCAGGCCAGGATCGGCAGCCAGGAGCAGACTCTCTCTCGGGCAGTCATGTCGTGTGACGTCTCCTTCCCTGTCACGGTCGCACGAACCGCACCTCCAGCTTGCCGTAGACGACCGAGAGAACCATGGAGAATGTGGCGAAGACCAGCGTTGCCGGGGCGACCGCGGTTCCCGCAAAGCTCGCGTTTGCGATCAGGAAAGCCAGTGGGATATTGCGGATGGCCGTTGACACGGCGAGCGATCGCCTGCGCTCGCCCGAGTCCTTGAGCAGCGCCACGTGGCCAACAGCGAGGCACAGGACGACCAGCGCAAGGTTGATGACGAATCCCGGCAGGCCGATCGCCGCGATCTGCTTGGCCTGGGATACCAAGAGCAGGACGATGCCGACGAGCAGGCCGATCTGACCGACCATCGGGACGAAGGCGACAAGTCGCTGGTTCCACCGAGGGCTGAGGCGTTGGATCGTCATCCCGAGGCCTATGGGAATCAGCTGAACGACCAGGAGCGTCTGGACGATCTGCATGGGATCCACCTGTACGGCGCCCTCGCCGGACGGCAGCCCGAAAGTGAGAATGAGCGGTGTGAACAGCACGCTGAGGATGGCAGCCACCACCATGAGGCCGGCGGAGAACGTGACATCTCCGCGAGCGATCCCGACGAACGGCAGCGGAGCCATGGGGGCAATGGGTGCCGCCGCCATCAGCATGGCCGCGATCTTGACATCTGCATCCACCGGTAGCCATCGGACGCAGAGAAACATGAGCGCGGGGACGATGATGAAGTTCGCCACCAGCCCTCGCGAGAGGAGCGGGACATTCTTGACAACCTGGACGACCTGGCTAAACGCGGTGCGCAGGCCCACGCTGAGCATCAACAGGATGACCGAGATCATGATTGTGTAGCTGATGATCTGGTCCATCGTGGGCTCCTATCCCGTGGTATTCACGTGCGTCACCGGAGATTCGCTGCGGGGGCGGCAGAACGCCCCCGCAGCCTTGCATTCCGTCCGGATCGCCTGGAGGGACATGGACCCAACCGAAGACGACGCGGCGGCGGATAGGGACAGCTCCGTTTCCTAGATGCCGATCAACCCTGCAGGCGAGCTGTCGCTTACCTGCAGCGGGTAGGGCTTAAGCGGCTTCATGGTCGTCGGGCCTTCACCCTTGGCCAACAGCTCCACGCGTCCCTTCAGCCATTCCTCTTCTTCCTCGGTCATGTTCACCAGAGGTGACCTCACCTTGTGGCCACTGACGACGCCCTTGAGCTCCAGCCAGTACTTCCAGAAGGCGACGACGTAGACACCCTTGCGGTAATTGGGCCAGAAGAACTCGTTCAGGAGCTGCCGGCCGGGCTCAATCTCGCTGTATTTCTTCAAGCCTTCTTCCCACTTGCCCGCCATGATCAGGTCGGAGTAGTCGCGAATCGGGGTGTAATCTGGTTGCTGCAGGAGCCACAGGTGCCAACAAGTGCACATCACCGGATTCCTCATCACCTTCATCTCTTGCGGCCAGTGGTCTTCCAGCGGGTCGCTGACCCAGATCTTGTAGTCGGCTTTCCGCTCGACGTCAGAGCACCACATCAGGTCCGGGCGACCATCCTTGACCCCGACAATATTCGGGATCTCAAGCGCGAGTCCTGCGAGCGTGTCCGACGTGGCAAGGTGGGACAGGGGGCTGTCGTAGAAGACGGCTCCGATTTCCAACTTGTCACACACCTCTCTCCACCACTCTTTGAGGGCCTGCTGGGTGGAGCACTGGAAGTACGAGGAGAGCAGCACCACCAGGTCGCAGCCAGCTTCCTGAGCGTGCTGAGACAGTATGATCGCCTCTCTCGCAGCGTGATGGGCCGTCTGCGGCATGAGGGCGATTTTCCCTTTGGCTTCATCGACCACGATCTCCACCACCTTCATCCGCTCTTCTCGGGTCATGGAGTAGAACTCCCCGACGTTCCCCAAAAAGAACAGCCCGTCGTTCTTGGTGTCGATGATGTACCGGACGGTGTTTCTGAGATCCTCCTCATGAATCTCCAACGTGTCGTCGTGGAACGGTGTCGGAATGGTGGCGATCAGCCCGGCACGACCACTACAAAAGGTCTCCATCGACCACTGTTTCGCGTCCTTCTTGCTTCCGTACTTCATGTGTCTTCACCTCCTGTTTAGCGAACTATCAGTTCCTGAGACTCCGAGCCGGCCGCACTCCTTCCGACAAGCTCCCGGACGACCATCCACGCATCGATCCAAACGACTGGGGACAGAACAGAGCGCCCTACCCCGGACTCTTCGTCGCGCTATGGAACG
>JAUWTE010000477.1 GCA_030609765.1 Acidobacteriota bacterium | reverse complement strand
GGCCTGGCGACAATGATCCAAGCGTCAGACCCAGTCCTACTCGCGGATCCCTGGGGCCGCTGGATGCACGAACGGTTCAACGCCGGGCCGGAAGGGCGCATGGAAGCGTTCCAGGACATAATCACCCGTTCCCTCAGTGGCGAGAACCCGTTCACCTCCGAGGACGCGGCGCGCAACGTCTGGAACTATGTCGTCGAGAAAACCGACACCTACAACGAGCCCGGCCGCTTCACGGCGATGACCGGATTCGAGTGGACCTCTACCCCGGGGGGCGACAACCTGCATCGGGTAGTCATCTTCCGCGACGGCGCCGACGAGACTAGCCGCACCATGCCGTATTCGATGTTCGACAGCGACGATCCGGAGGACCTCTGGCGCTATCTGGCTGAATACGAGGACAAGGTCGGCGGCCAGGCCTTCGCCGTTCCCCACAACGGCAACCTGAGCAACGGGCGGATGTTCGCCCAGACACGCCTCAACGGCCAAGCGATCACCCGCGAGTACGCCGAGATGCGGTCGCGCTGGGAACCGAACTACGAGGCTACCCAGATCAAGGGCGACGAAGAAACCCACCCGCTGCTGTCGACCGAAGACGAATTCGCCGATTTCGAAACCTGGGACGCCGCCAACCTCGACGGCTCACAGGGCAAGGAAGACTCCATGCTGCAGTACGAGTACGCGCGCTCGGCGCTCAAGCTCGGGCTGCAGCTCGGCGCCAAGCTCGGCGTCAATCCGTACAAGTTCGGCTTGATGGGCGCGTCGGACACGCACACGGCCCTGTCGACGACGCGCGAGGAAAATTACTTCGGCAAGTACCAGAGCACCGAACCGTCCCCCGAGCGGCACAACGGCGAGGTCATCCCCGCCGACGATCCGGCCCTGAGAATTCTCACCTCGCAGGAAGCGGCCGCCGGCCTGACAGCGGTTTGGGCGCGGGGAAACACGCGCGCCGAGATCTTCGGCGCGATGAAGCGCAAGGAAGCCTACGCAACCACAGGAACGCGCATCAGGGTGCGTGTGTTCGGCGGCTGGGACTTCGAGGCCAATGAGGTGTCGCGACCCGACTTCATCGACCAAGGGTACCGGCGCGGCGTGCCGATGGGCGGTGACCTGATGATGCGACCCGACGGCGCGGCACCGACCTTCATGATCCGCGCGCTGCGCGATCCCGATGGCGCCAACCTCGACCGGGTTCAGATCATCAAGGGCTGGCTGGACGCTCAGGGCGAGACCCACGAGCGCATCTACGATGTCGCCGTCTCCGACGACCGCCCGATCGGCGCTGACGGCCGCGCGCGCGAGCCCGTTGGCAGCACTGTCGACATCGCCAGTGCCACCTTTACCAACACCATCGGTGACCCACTGTTGTCAGCGCACTGGACGGATCCCGATTTCGACCCTGATGAGCACGCCTTCTACTACGTCCGCGTGATCGAGATCCCGACTCCACGGTGGACGACCTACGACGCCGCGTACTTCGGAATCGCTCTTCCGGAGGTCGTGCCCGCCACAGTGCAGGACCGCGCCTATACGTCGCCCATCTGGTACACGCCGGGGCAGTAGGGCAGTAGGACGCCAACACAATGAAGAGCTACCGAAAGTTGCACTTGTGGATTTCGGCGTTCAGCCGCAGTCTCAACTCACGGACCGAGGGGTCCGCATCACCAAAAAGGAGGAGAGTCCCATGCATAGGTACTCCAAGCTTGTAATAGCGGCAGGGGCCTTGCTCTTGGTGGCCGCCATTGGCGCTCCGGCAACCACCCTGGGGATCGAGGAGCCGGCCCAGGACGAGGAGGAGCGGTTCCGCGCCATCGCCGTCGTGATGGGTGCCCGAACCAGGGGCCGCAGCTCGAACATCGACATCGTGATTACCCGTTGGACAACGCCCGAGCAGCAGCAGGAGCTCATGGAGATCTTGGCGACGGATGATCAGGATGCCCTCCGGCGCGCCCTCCAGGACCAGGAGATGACCGGTTGGATGCGATTGCCTAACACCACGCGGCAGGAGCTCCGCTATGCGTGGCAGACAGTCGATCCGGAAACCGGTGGCCGCGAGATCATGCTCGCTACCGACCGGATCATCCCGTTCGTCGAGGCTTGGAATCGTCCACGAACGTTCGACTACGACATCACCCTGATTGAGATGGAGCTCGACGTACACAACGAGGGCGCGGGTATCGCCGCCGTTGGCGTCAGATTCTCGTTCGACGAAGGGCATCTGACCATCACGAACTTCGGCACCAATCCAGTCAACCTCAACAGGATTCGCAGGACCAACTAGGAGACTGACCTCGGGGTCGGCACGGGGTAATCCCCTAGGCGGACAGTTCGCGCACATGGCATGTAGATGGGCACGTGACTCCGTAGCCTTCGCGCTCAAGCGTCCGCTACGGCGATCACCCCGTGCCTCCCTCACACCGTGCGCTCAACTGTCCGCTACGGCGATGCTCCCGTGCCGACCGGCAATCACACGCTCAAGGCAAGCGCTGCCTAGAGGTCGATGATCTGGTCCAGGACGATGCGGTCGCCCTCGGCTCGTAGCGTCGCGGCGGCGCATGTCGGATCATGCTGGAAGGCTACTACCCAGCTTGCGGCGGCGGCGCGGGGCAGCATGTCACGCTTTTCGCCGAGCGTCACCAGGGGCTGATTGTCGTACGCCATGATGTAGGGCCACTTCAGGTGCGATCGGGTCGGCACAAGGTCGGCGAGGAACAGGAGCGAGGCCCCTTCGGCAGCGATACGCACCAACTGCATGGCCGGGGTGTGGCCATCTACGACGTGCAGGTGAATACCGGCGAACAACTCGCTGTCCCCGTCGATCAGGTTCAGCCTGTCGCTGCCCTCGAGGGGAGAAAAGTCCTCCTCACGGAAAGAGCCCGCATCCTTGCCGGAGGGATTCCAGGCCCATTCCCAGTTGCGCCGCTGTACGTGGTGAACCGCCGCGGGGAAGGTCAGGGAAAGCTCATCGCCGCTTCGCTGCGTTGTGCCGCCACAGTGGTCGAAATGTAGGTGGGTGAGGATCACATCGGTGATGTCTTCCGGTGCAATGCCACGCCGAGACAGAGCGCCCAGAAGACCATCATCGGAGCGACGCACATTGAAGATCTCAGATCGCTTGGCGTCGTGCTTGGACCCAAGGCCCGTATCCACCAGAATGCGTCGTCCTTCACCTTCCAAAAGGAGGCATCGGGCGGCGAGCTCGATGCGGTTCTGCTCGTCGGCGGGGTTCGTCTTCACCCATAAGGGCTT
>JAUWTE010000480.1 GCA_030609765.1 Acidobacteriota bacterium | reverse complement strand
TCGAGCGCCTGATCGAGGCGGACGTCGACGCCATCGTGCATTGGGGTGATGCCGAGGAGGGCGCTCATGTGCTCAACCAGATGCGGTCCGTAGGGATGACCCATCCGTTCTTCGCCTCTGACCGATGTATCTCGCGGGCCTTCGTAGAGATTGCCGGGGACAATGCCGAGGGTGTTGTCTGCATCTCGCCCTGGAATCCGCAGCGCGACGATGAGCACCTGCACGCCTTTCGCGCCGCCTTTCGTGAGCGCTTCGGAGTCGAGCCGGGCACCTATGCGGCGCACGGCTATGACGGAATGAACATGCTGATCGACTCGATCCAGATCGCCGGCCTGAATCGCGCCAAGATCCGGGACGTCATGGCCTACCGCAGCGTGCCCTGGCCCGGCGTCACCGGCGACATCCTGTTGAGCGCGGCCCTCGACGACGGCGGTGAGGTATTCCTGGCCAGGTTCGAGAACGGCGATTGGCGCTACTACTCGCGAGAGGACCTCGACATTCCCAGTGGGGCTGAGGCGAATGGCGATTCGGGCGGAGATCGTGACGTCGGTGTGGCCCCTGTCGCGACCGGGCCCCTGTCAGTATCTCCTCACTTCAGGCTCCGCGAGCACCAGTCGACCTACAACGGACCAGGTCGCGAGACGCCGGAACCGGAGGGGCTCGAGGAGGTGGCGCTCGGCTATTTCGGGCCCAGCGATCCTGCCCACCCCGACGGCGGCGACATGTGGCTGGCCGCCAGCATGGCGGTGTCCGAGGCAAACGAGGCAGGTGGGTACCAGAGCATGCCATTTGTGTTGTTGCCGGCTTGGTCGGACAATCCGTGGGGAACGGGAATCAAGCAGGTCACGCGATTGGTGTACGAGCAGAGGGTCTGGGGTATCGTGGGCTCGATCGACGGTGCCGCCACCCACTTGGCCGAGCAGGTCGTCGCGAAGGCACGCCTACCCCTCGTCAATCCCGCAAGCACCGACAAGACGGTCAACCTGGCGAACGTGCCCTGGATGTTTTCGTGCCCTCCCGGAGATCATCAGTCAGCACCTCTTCTCGCCCAGGCCCTCACCACCACGCTCGCCGGGAGCCACTTCGTGCTTCTCACCTCGACCGACCACGACTCGCGCGCGTTCACGGCCGAACTGATGAGCTCACTGGCCGGGGGGCCCACTCACCCCCGCCTCCATTTACAGTTCCACTCCGGAATGGTCGATGATTCCAGCCTCGTCGCCCGGATCAACGCCATCCGCCCGCAGGCGGTGGTGATCGTTGCAGCGGCCGGCGACAGCGCTCGTATCGTGGCCGGCTTGCGCAGGGCGGGGTTCGAGGGCGCCATCTTCGGCGGCCCGGCGATGGGTCGGTGGGCCTTCCTCGAAGCGGCTGATGCTGCAGCCGAGGGAGTGGTTTTCCCTCTCCTGATTGCAGGGGATGATCTGACACCCTTCGCACGTGAGTTCGAGGAACGGTATGGCCACCCGCCTGACTACGCCGCTGTGCACTCCTACGATGCCACCCGAATCCTGATCGCGGCGATTCGCGTGGCGGGCCTGAACCGTGCCGGGATTCGCGACGCCCTCGTAGGCCTTGCGCCCTGGGTCGGGGCTGGCGGAGCGCTGTCTTGGGATCCACTCGGCCAGAATCAGCGGCCGGCTCGGCTGGGCACGATCAGCACCGGTCGGGTCGTTCCTCTCGCACGCTAGGCTGTGTAAGCTCTCGTCACCTTCAGTGCACCCCACGCCCGAGCCCCGATGAGCTTGTCCAGCCAACCGAGTGAAGCCACCGTCAGGCGGCTCGCCGTCCTCGCGATTGTCATTGCATTCGGACTACCCCTCTTCCTTGGTTTGGGCAGGATCGACCTGCGCAATGACGAGGCGATCTACTCGTATGGGGTCGACAGCGTCGTCGAAAACGGCTCATGGTTGACGCCTGAGAGCTCCCCGCACACCGTTAACGAAGGCGACCCACACGAGTGGGCCCCTCGCCCCTTCCTGGAAAAGCCGCCGCTGAAGTTCTGGATCGTCGCCGCCCCCATCAAGTTGGGACTTCTGCCGCACGACGAGTTTGGGCTGCGCTTCTGGGATGCCTTGTTCGGCACGCTCGCCTTCGTCTATCTCTTTCTGATTGGGAGACACCTGGTTGATTCCGTGTGTGGCTCCGGCGCCGTGTTCTTGCTCTTCATCCAGTGGTGGTTCGTGTTCCGGCACGGCCTGCGCGCCAACGTCATGGAGGCGGCCCTGGTGCTCGCCTACTGCGGCGGCATCTACCACTTCCTGCTGTGGAGCGAGAGCGAGCGGGAATCAAAGCGGTGGCAGCACATTCTTTCAATGGCTGGTTGGTTCACTCTCGGTGTCATGACCAAGTTCGTCGCCGCGATCTTCCTGCCCATGGTCATCGGGCTCGCCGCACTCATGGTGAACGAGTGGCGCCGTCGCCTGTGGACGGATCGATGGCGCTGGCTCGGGGGAGCGAGTGTTGCTGCAGTCCTCATTGCACCGTGGTTCGTGGTTGAACACTTTCGCCATGGCGACGCGTTCTGGCAGGTCATCTTCGGCCGACACGTTTACGAGCGCATGCTCGAATCGCTGGACCCAGGGCACGTCCAGCCTTGGTCCTATTACCTGACCGAGTTGGCCCGCGAGATGCGGATCGCCGACTCCCGGGCCTGGCTACTCGTGGGAATCCCCGTGTGGATCGGCGCCACCCTACGACGGCGCTGGAGCGGCGGCCTCCTGGTGCTGATCTGGTTCTTTCTGCCGGTCGGGCTCATCTCCTTGAGCATCTCGAAGATCTTTCACTACGCCTTTCCGTTTCTTCCTGCCGTGGCCTTGATGGCGGCCTACCCGCTATCGCTGCTCGTGCGTATGGTGCGCGGGGTACCGACGGGCTTCACTCGACTCGATACGCTTGCCGCGTGGCCCTCACAACGCGGGTGGCCCGATTCTCTCTGCCGGTTTTTCGAGAAGCGCGGGGTGCGCACGGTTCTGTTCTTGATCACCGCCGGTGCATCCGCCGCGGGGCTGGCCACGCTGCTCATGGGACCCATCGAGATCACGGCTTTCGGCACGAAGCTCTTCAGCAACTCCTCCGTAGTGCGCCCTTTGTTGATTGCGGCGCTCTGCTCGCTGCCCCTCATCTCGGCCCGCCACGGCGTCATGGTGCCCGGTCTGGCTCTGATTCTGGTCTTCTTCCCCCTGCAGCGTTACGAGGTCACCATCGAGCGCGCCCT
>JAUWTE010000483.1 GCA_030609765.1 Acidobacteriota bacterium | reverse complement strand
GTGCCCGTAGAGGGTCGGCAGAACACACAGCGTCAGCAGTGTCGAAGAAACCAGCCCCCCAATCACCACGATCGCGAGTGGCCGCTGCACCTCCGATCCCATCCCGGTGCTGATGGCCAGCGGCAGCAATCCGAGCGCAGTGGTTGCCGCCGTCATCAGTACCGGACGCAGCCGGGACACAGCTCCCTGGACGACCGCCTCGCTCAATCCGGAGCCCCCCTTCCGCAGGAACTCGAACCGCGAGACTAGAATCAACCCGTTGGTCAGGGCGATTCCGAAGAGCGCGATGAAGCCGATCGACGAAGGGATACTCACATTCTCGCCGAACAGCGCCAGCGCGAAGACGCCGCCAACGAGCGCCAGCGGGATGTTGCCCATGATCAGCAACACATTCCGCACGGATTTGAAGAGGCCATAGATCATAACCAGAACCGCGAATAGCGTCAGCGGCACAATCCATGCTAGTCGACGATCGGCGCGTTGCTGCAGTTCGAACTGCCCGCCCCACGCGACCCGATAGCCCGGCGGCAGCGCGACCGTCCGTGCAATCACATCTTGTGCATCCTCAACGAATCCCCCAGCGTCGCGGCCACGCACATTGCACATCACTGACACGAACCGTCGCGTGTCCTCGCGGCTGATTTGCCGCAGCCCGGTCACCGTGCGCAGCGTGGCCAACTCTCCAACCGGGACGGTGTATCCCGCGGGCGTCCGCACGCGCTAGTACTCGATCTGGCCGAGGTCGTTACGGACCTCTTCATTGAAGCGTACGTCGATCGTGAAGGCGCGCTGCCCCTCGAAGATCTGCCCGACGAACTCGCCACCCAACCCGTCGTGAATCAGAAGCTGGACCTCGCGCTTGCTAAGCCCGTGGCGCGCAATCTTCGCGCCGTCGAGCTCGATCTGCACCTGCGTCTGTCCGCTGAACTGCTCGGTGCGGAGGTCGGCCACGCCCTGGACGTGTGCCAAGGCCGCCTCGATCTCAGTGGCCTTCTCGCGCAGAACCTCAAGATCCGGACCGAAGAGTTTGGCGACCACCGCCGCTCCGGCCCCGGCGATGAGCGCATCCAGCTCATGCTGGATCGGCTGCGAGAAGCTGATCGAAGCTCCCGGGTAGTCTCGGACGCGATCAGCCAGAGTAGCGACAATCTGCCCTTGCTTGTTCGGGGAGAACCAACCCCGCTTCTGATTCAGTCCGACCGTGATGCAGGCATAGTTCGTGTGATGTACGTGGGGGCTGATTTCGCCGTAGCCGATCTCAGAGAGCACGAAACTGACCCCGGGCACCGCCAGGATGTTGCCTTCCAGGTCGCTCGTAATGCGACTGATCTCGGCCAGGGAGATGTTCGGATTCATGTGTGCGAGGACCTGGATGGTTCCCTCCTGCAGCGTCGGCACGAACTCCTTCCCGAGCTGCGTGTAGATCACGACTCCACCGACCCACAGCGCCAGAACAGCGATCAGGAGCCAGCGCGCGCGGGGCAATACCCTCAGGAGGATTCGCTCGTAACCAGCGTGCAGCCAGATGCCCATTCGCGATGGCCCCTGGGTCGCTCGCCGACGCCAGGGCAGGCTCGCCAGCACCGGGGCCACCCCCAGCGCATAGACCAGCGAACCGGCCATCGTTGCCGTCACCGCGAAGGCCAGCGGGCGGAACATCTTCCCCTCGACCCCGCCCAGAGTGAGAATCGGAATGAAGACGATCATGATAATGCTGACGGCGAAGAAGATCGGCCGCCCCACTTCCTGGGCAGCGGCGAGAATCGCGTCGGTGCGGGAGCGCCCGACTCCGCCCGGATCCGTACCGGTCTGGATTTTCTCGACCATGACAATCGTGGCATCGACGATCATTCCCAGTGCAATCGCCACGCCCCCGAAGGAGATCAGATCTCCGGACATCCCATTGCGCTGCATGATCATGAAGGCCAGGAGCATGGCGAACGGCAGTGACAGCACCACGATGAGTGCGTTGCGTAGGTTCCCGAGGAAGACGAACGAGACCAAACAGACCAGGATCAGACCCAGCGTGAGCGCTTGGCGGACCGTGTCAATGCTGTTGCGAACAAGCATCGACTGGTCATAGAAGGGCACGACGCGTACGCCCTCGGGCAGCGTCTCGTCCATTTCGGCAATGCGGTCCTTCAGACGCGAGATCACCGCGAATGAGTTGGCGCCATGAAGCTTGTAGACGTTTCCGATCACAACCTCGCGCTCGCCATTCAACGAGGCGACACCGCGGCGGAAGGCTTTGCCGAGTTCCACTGTGGCCACGTCCCGTATGTAGATGGGCCTGCCGTCGGGGGCGGCGATGACCACCTGCTCGACGTCCGCGGCGCTCTCCAGGAGCCCGAGGCTGCGGACCATCAGCTCCTCCGAACCGCGCTCGTACAGGCCGGCTCCCAGGTTGAGGTTGTTCTCACGCAGGGCATCCGTGACATCCTCGATCGTCAAATCGTATTGCAGCAACCCGGCCGGCGAGACGCGAACTTGGTACTGGCGTACATGACCCCCCTGACTGATCACGTCCGCTACCCCAGGAACACCCTGGATGTTACGCTTGACGACCCAGTCCTGCAGCGTGCGCAGCTCCGTTGTGCTGTAGCCCTCGCCTTCTAGATAGTAGGCCAGAATCTTGCCCATGCCGCTTACGATCGGCCCCTTCTCGAGCCCATGATGCATCTCGAGTCCCTCGGGGATCTCTTCTTCGGCATGACGCATTCTTTCGGCAACAAGCTGGTGGGCCAGATAGATGTCAACGTCTTCCTCGAAATAGACGTTGACCGTGCAGAGGCCGTGCGACGAAATCGAGCGAATCTTCTCAACCCCCGGAATCCCCATCATGGCGACCTCGACGGCTCGCGAAACGAGCAGCTCGACCTCTTCGGCGGCGGTGCCCTCGAGTTCCGCGAAGACCTGCACCAGATTAGGGCTGATGTCCGGGAAGGCGTCGATCGGCATGTTCGAAAGCGCGTAGAAGCCGCCGGCGCACACCGTGAGAAAGAGCAGCACGACCAGAAACCGATACCTGAGAGCGAAGCGCACGATGTTGGTGATCATTGTCTCTCAACTCCTCATCATCAAATCATCAGGACAATGCTGTAATCCGGCACGCCGCGATTCTCTATTGCGCAGGCACGTGGCCTACATCCCCGGCCGTCTGCTTCTCGTCCTC